>CAZFHF010000101.1:0-9782 GCA_964518655.1 uncultured Bacteroidales bacterium
AACCAGGGACACCTGGATTTTCAGTCCAGTGCTCTACCTACTGAGCTATGGCACCTCGTTTAAGCGGTGCAAATCTAAAGAAAAAAATTATCTTACGAAACATTTTAAATTAATATTTGAATTATTGCTAAAATACAACTTTAATCTTCAGGATTTTATACTTTTATACCCCTTATCAGCAAATGGATTATCAGACTCATATATTGCCCAACGGGATACGGCTTATTCACAAGCAGGTGCCCAACCGTGTGGCCCATTGCTGTATATTGATAAATACAGGCTCAAGGGATGAAAAGCCCGAAGAACACGGCATGGTGCACCTTATTGAACACATCCTGTTCAAAGGCACAACAAAAAGAAAAGCCTTTAACATACTGAACAGGATGGAAGATGTAGGAGGCGAACTAAATGCATATACTGCCAAAGAGGAAACTTGTATACATACAACCTTTTTCTGTGATTATTATCACAGGGCACTGGAACTCTTAAGTGACATTGTCTTTAATTCTGTTTTTCCGGAAAAAGAAATAGAAAAGGAAAAGGAGGTTATAATCGATGAAATAAATTCATATAAAGACACCCCTTCAGAGATGATCTTTGATGAATTTGAAGAACTAGTATTTCATGATAATCCCCTTGGGAGAAATATTTTCGGGGCAACAGAAAAGCTAAAGTCATTTACAAGGAAAGATATACTGAATTTTATAGGGAGAAACTATAACAGCAACGAGATAGTTATTGCCTCGGTTGGAAATATCAGATTTACCATGTTATTAAGATATTTTGAGAGGCATTTTGGTAATATCCCTGAGAAAAGAACGGCATTAAAACGCACAGTGTTTGAAAATTATTCACCTGTGCGAAAAGAAATCAGTCATAATACTTTCCAGTCGCATTGTATCATTGGAAATGTAGCATATGATATAAAAAATGAAAAAAGGCTGTCATTGTCATTGTTAAATAACCTGTTAGGAGGCCCGGGAATGAACTCCCGGCTGAACATGTCATTGCGGGAAAGAAACGGTGTGGTTTATAATATAGATTCAGGATACACTGCATACAGCGATACAGGAGTTGTAAGCATCTATTTTGGCACTGATAAAGATAATGTGGAAAAAAGCATAAGAATCATTTTAAATGAACTGAAAAAACTGAAAACAAAGGCATTAAGTGAGTCACAACTAACAAAAGCAAAAAGGCAGATCCTCGGGCAATTGGCGATATCATATGAGAACAATGAAAATCTGATGTTATCGATGTGCAAAAGTTATTTTATATTTAACAGGGTAGATTCATTTGAGGAAATAAGCCGGAAAATAAATAATATCACTTCAAGGCAATTGCAGGACGTGGCAGATGAGATATTTGACATCAGCAAATTGTCGTATCTTATTTATATATAATAAAATATTTTGGAAGAAATGCTGAAGTTTGACCGGGAATTATATGAATATATACTTCAACACTCTGCCAGGGAAGATAATATCCTTGAAGAGCTTAACCGTGAAACAAATCTGAGAATTCTTCATCCCAGGATGCTGGCCGGACATTTACAGGGCAAAATACTGGAAATGATAAGTAAGATGATCTGCCCTGATAATATTCTGGAGATCGGGACCTACACGGGCTATTCCGCGATATGCCTGGCAAAGGGTCTGAATAAAAATGGGAAATTACATACAATAGAAAGGAATGATGAACTGACAGATTTTTCGAAAATATATTTTAAGAAAGCAGGCTTTGATAAGAAAATTATTCTTCATGTAGGTGATGCCATGGAAATTATTCCCGGGCTTGATTGTATATTTGATCTGGTATATATTGATGCCGATAAGAACGATTACGTTGATATCTATAAACTGGTATTTGACAAGGTACGCAGCGGAGGTTATATACTGGCTGATAATGTTATATGGGAAGGAAAAGTAATTGAAAGACATAAATCAGCTGACAGGGAGACAAGGGGCATAATTGAATTTAATACATATATAAGGAATGATACAAGGGTTGAAAACGTTATACTGCCGGTAAGAGACGGACTAATGATTATCAGAAAAACAGTATAGATGATATATGATGTGTTTGTTCTGCAATTAAACATTTTTTTTGCAACTTTGTTATTAAGATACATGAAATCGATATAACCTGATAATGGCTACTTACACTATAAGGGATCTTGAAAAACTCTCAGGCATTAAAGCCCACACAATCAGAATTTGGGAAAAACGATATAACATAATTGCTCCACAGCGTACTGCAACAAATATCAGGAACTACTGCGACGGTGAATTAAAAAAATTATTGAATATTTCTCTGTTAAACAGGAATGGCATTAAGATCTCCAAGCTGGCTAAACTGTCAAATGAAGAAATAAATGAAAAGATAAATCAATTTATTCAGAGTTACAGCGATGCAGAAAGCTTTGTAGATAACCTGTCAATTGCCATGATAGATTTCGATGAAGTTAAGCTGGAAAAAATACTTGCCGGAGCTATTATGCAGATGGGATTTGAAGAAACAATAATAAAAATACTGTATCCATTTCTTATGAAGATAGGGGTTATGTGGCAGACCGGCACAATAAATCCTGCACAGGAGCATTTTATAACTAACCTGATTAGACAAAAACTTATTGTTGCCATTGACGGATTGATATCCGGAAATAATCCCTATTCAATAAGATTTACCTTATTCCTGCCTGAAGGTGAATTCCATGAGCTGGGATTGCTTTTCTTTCATTACCTTATAAAAAGGCGGGGGCACCAGGTTATTTATCTGGGTCAGTCAGTCCCGCTGAATGATCTCTTTGAAACCAAAAGGTTAAAACCTGCACATTACCTTGTTACAGCATTCGTGTCACATATTGGAGGAAAAGATATTATAAAGTATTCAAAAACATTAGCTGACAAATTCCCTGAACAGGTAATTTATTTATCCGGCTGCCAGACAGCAAATATAAAAGACAGGCTACCACAAAACGTAAAAGTAATTGCTTCACCCGTAGCATTCAGAGAAGAACTTAACAGAATAGCCCCCTTGTAGCAACCTACAACCTGCAACCTGCAACCTGCAACTTGCAGCATATATTCTTTCATTTAACAATAAAATTCAATAATTTAGATCAGCACTTAAAATCTTATATAACATGAATAATAAAAAGAAAATAGCAGTTATTTTATCAGGTTCCGGTGTTTATGACGGAGCTGAGATCCACGAATCAACATTGACGTTGTATGCCATCATTAAGCATGATGCTGCATATAGCATTTTTGCCCCGGATATAATCCAGCATCATGTGATAAATCATATTACCGGACAGGAAATGAATGAAACAAGAAATGTGCTTATTGAATCTGCAAGGATTGCGCGCGGCAAGATTAGTCCTTTAAGCGGATTCAATGCAGAAGACTTTGATGCGCTTATCTTACCGGGAGGCTTTGGGGCAGCAAAGAACCTTTCAGATTTCGCATTCAAAGGTGCTGATTGTACTGTAAATGAAGAAGTAGCAACGGTTATAAGAAAAATGGCAAGTCTGAACAAACCAATAGGAGCATTATGTATCGCTCCTGTGGTGCTTGCGAAAGTCCTGGGTGATGTGAATATTACTATAGGCAATGACAAGTCAACTGCTGAGGCTGTGGAAAAACTGGGAGCTACACACAAGAATACTACTCACGGAGAAATAGCAGTTGATGAAAAGAATAAAATAGTAACAACTCCATGTTATATGTTGGATGCCAATATCGTTCAGATTGCCGAAGGTGCGGAAAATGTTGTAAAAAAAATACTTGAGCTTATTTAGTGAGTTTTCCGGGTAGGTGATCAGACAGGTTTATTACAGCTGCCCGTTTTCAATCATAATAACAATCTCATTCATTAGCCTGTCTTTGCCCAGGGCATCAAACTCAGATTTAAGGTTTGATCCGAAGAGTCGTGCCAAAGCCTGCCAGAAGAAGGCGGAAAAAGATCCCCGCAGCTCTTTTACAAGTTCGTAGGAAGTATCGCCGGTTTCCCTGTCAATAAGCTTTATAAGTATCCGGCCCTGCGTAATAGTAAGCTGCTTCAGCTCATCTTCATATTGATACATTAATGCTTTTTCAAACTGCTTTATATAGGCTTTTCTTTCACTATCAGTTTTAAGGAGCTTCAGATTTGCTTCAATCTCATCCAGTTTTAGCTTGGCAAGTTTTGCATACGGATATGCCTTTTTGACATTCCTTATCAGCCTTGTGTATCTTCTCAGTTCTCTTCTTGAGTTGAATTTCCTGACAGGAAAAATATATACCTCGTCAATGGATGATAAAAGTAGTGTATCGCCATCTACAATAACCCCGTAAAGGACATATTGTGCATCATCTTTATGCAGCTGGATAGTATCCTGTGTATTTGCAGTAAGAAACAGGAACAATAAAAGGGCAGATATTGATATTTTACTTATCATCCGGAAGTTTTAAAAATCCAAACAACATTTGTGCCACAAATCTTCAGATATTTAAACGAAAAAAAGTGCTCCATGTTTGATTTGAGTTATAATAATTTCGTACGCAAAAGTATTAAATGCGTTACTACTTAACAATGAAAGAACATATAAATTATTATTAAATACAAAAAGAAGCATTTTATACATATTTGTTAATTAATAATGAGATAGGAAGAATTCACTTATAATTTATTATTTTTACTAAAAATGATATTATGTACGGTAAAGGACGTAAATATACAAACGGAGAAATAACAGTATATTGGAGGCCAAGTGAATGTATTCATGCAACATATTGTTACAGAGAGCTTATTGAGGTCTTTGATCCCCGAAGAAGGCCGTGGATCAATATGAACGGGGCTCCTACGGAAGATATAATAAGAATAGTTAATAAATGCCCCACAAATGCATTAACATATACAAGGAATGAAGATATGGATAAGGAAAAGCCTGTTGCAGAGGATAAACCTGAGTCAGTTGCTGCTACGGAAGTAAAAATATTAGAAGACGGACCAATAATAATTAAGGGTATATTTACATTAACTGCTGATGATGGTACAGAATTGAAGCATATGAAGTCAGTTTCATTATGCAGGTGCGGCAAGTCAGATAATATGCCGTTTTGCGACGGTAATCACCGCAAAGATAAAAAGTAATCAAATATATGACTGCACAGGATAAAATAAAAGTTGATGTTGGTTCAGAAGTAGGAGAACTTGAAGCTGTTATTATCCACACCCCTGGTCCTGAAGTTGAAAATATGACGCCTTCAACTGCAGAAAGGGCACTTTATAGCGATATACTGAACCTGTCGGTTGCCTCAAAAGAATACAGCCAGTTTAAAAACATTCTTGAAAGATATGCCAGGACTTTTGAAGTTAAAGACCTTTTAAGTGACATAATAAAGAACGAACAAACAAAAACTGAGCTTATAAAAAAAATAACCAGTACCTGTAAATTAACAGAAATTTATTACAGGCTAATGAAACTATCTGATAAAGAACTTATTACTCAGCTTATTGAAGGAGTTTTACTGGAGAAAAACAATTTAACAAGTTACCTGAGCAAAAACAATTATATAATTGAGCCTTTACATAATTTCTTTTTTTCAAGGGATCCTTCATTTGTTATCAACAGTGATGTTTTTATCGGGAAAATGGCTAAAAAGGTCAGGATTCGTGAAGCAATAATAATGGAATCCATTTTTAAGAATCACCCGCTGTTTGAGACCAAAACCAACAGCCCGGGTTATCTGGAGAACGACGGACAAAATATTACAATTGAAGGAGGTGATATTATTGTTGTTGACAGAAATACACTCCTGATAGGTATAGGAGCCCGTACTACCACACAGGGAGTGGATTATATCATTAACCAGCTAAAGGAAAAGGAAGAAATTAAACATATAATAATACAGGAACTGCCGCATACACCGGAATCATTTGTGCATATTGACATGGTTGTCACTTTCCTGGATGTTAATACCTGTATTATATATGAGCCATTAATATTTAATGGTATTACATATAATACTGTCCTCATCACAATAGATAACAAGAAAGTAAAAAAGATTGAGACTTTGGATAATATCATTGTCTCATTAAAAAATATAGGAAAAGACATAAAATTCATTACCTGTGGTGATAAGAAGGATAAGCTGATCCAGGAAAGGGAGCAATGGCACAGTGGTACTAACTTTTTTACTATATCACCGGGCAGGGTAATAGGTTATGAAAGAAATACTCATACAAGTGAAGAATTAAACAGGCAGGGGTATGAGGTTATAAGGGCTAAAGATGCACTAAACGGGCAAAAAGAACTTGATAATTATGATAAATGGGTTGTTACTATTGAGGGTGGCGAGCTGGCCAGGGGTGGCGGAGGCCCTAGATGTATGACCCTGCCGGTCAGAAGAAAACCTCTCTGATTATATAATCAGATCTTACTTACTGGCTATCTGACGCTTTCTCTTACTAAATCTGCTGCCTCCTGTAAGGTAATAGCTGACTGCACCTTTAATCCTGACTCATCAATTAACCTTTTGGCTTCTATGGCATTAGTTCCCTGCAAACGTACAATAACAGGAATTTTAATGTTTTCAATTGAATTATAGGCTTCAACTATTCCCTGTGCTACCCTGTCACATCTTACAATTCCGCCAAAAATATTTATTAATATAGCCATGACATTAGTATCTTTTAAAATAATACGAAATCCGGCTTCAACTGTATCAGCACTTGCTGTACCGCCAACATCAAGGAAATTAGCTGGTTTTCCTCCTGATAATTTTATCATATCCATTGTAGCCATAGCCAGTCCTGCACCGTTTACCATACACCCAATATTACCATCAAGCTTAATAAAGTTTAAATTATATTCTGATGCTTCAATTTCTGTAGGATCTTCTTCTGCGAGGTCTCTCATTTCAATATAATCTTTATGCCGAAAAAGAGCATTTTCATCCAGTTTTATCTTTGCATCGGCTGCAAGTATCAGATCATCAGAAGTTTTTATAACCGGATTTATTTCTATCAGCAAAGCATCACTATCGATATACGCTTTGTATAATGCAGTGCAGAACCTTATCATTTCTTTCAGGGCATTACCTTTTAAACCAAGGTTAAATGCAATTTTTCTTGCCTGAAAAGGCTGCAGTCCTGTACCAGGATCAATCTCTTCCTTAAAAATCAATTCCGGAGTTTTTCCTGCTACTGTTTCAATATCCATGCCTCCTTCAGGAGAATACATGATGACATTACGGCCGGAATCCCTGTTTAGTAAAATACTAACATAATATTCCCTGACCGGACTGTTGCCCTGATAATATATATTTTGTTCAATCAATACTTTGTTCACCTTTTTACCTTCAGGTCCTGTTTGATGTGTAACCAGCTGCATGCCCAGGATTTCTTCAGCATGTTGTTTTACTTCATTAACACTCGCGGCTGTCTTAACCCCTCCGCCTTTGCCTCTACCTCCTGCATGTATCTGAGCCTTAACAACAAAAGCCCCTGATCCTGTTTCCCTTTTGATTTCGTTTGCCGCTTTAAGTGCCTCTTCTGCTGTAAAAGCAACAAAACCTGCAGGTACAGGCACCCCATATTTTTTAAGAATTAGCTTTCCCTGGTATTCATGAATGTTCATATTACTATAATAGATTTGATTAAAGTTTTAAGTTACTAAAATATTTATTTATTTTATCCTGCCCCGGAGTAAATATTAGATCTTTAAATGAATATAAATATATTTTCCAATGCGAAAATTAAAGAATGAGGAACTTAACAGAAAGTCGGTTGAACAATTTAAAAAAGCAAAGAAACATCCTTTCATAATTGTTCTTGATAATATAAGAAGTTTGAATAATATAGGTTCAGTTTTCAGGACTGCAGACGGCTTTCTTGTTGAAGCTGTTTACTTATGTGGAATTACAGCTGTGCCACCCCATAAAGATATAAACAAGACTGCTTTGGGATCAACTGATTCTGTGAACTGGAAATACTTTAAGAATACTATTGATGCGATTAAACAGTTGAAAAAAGAAAACTATAAGATAATTTCAATTGAACAGACTGATGAAAGCATAATGTTAAATAATTTCAACATTAAACAAAACGAAAAATACGCATTAATATTCGGACATGAGATCAAAGGTGTTGATCAATCTGTTATTAATGAAAGTGACATAAGTATTGAAATACCTCAATTTGGCACAAAGCATTCGTTTAACATATCTGTGAGCGTTGGAATAGTACTGTGGGATCTTATTAAGAAAACAAAAAAAAGCGGTCTTGCATAAACAGGACCGCTTTAAACCTATTATATTTATTTTATTCTACTATTGAGCTAAATGCTTCGCCTTGAGAGTATTTAGCAAATTCCAGATCTTTCCTGGCATGTTCTTTCAGTTCAGCTTTTTTACCAACAGCTGTACGCAAGTTATTCAATACTCCTTCTTCTCTGTCACTTCTGGCGCTGGCAACAGCTTTCAGGTAATATACCATAGGACAATCAACATCTCCCAGCTCATTTAAAGTAGTTAATGATTTCTCAGTATCGCCATTCAGCAATTGAGCAAGTGCAGCATTGAATGAAGGCTTATTACCAAAATAACTAACTGCGGCACTGTAATCAGCTTGTTTGATTTTAATGATACCCATATTATAATTAACTACATCTCCTGCTCCCATACCTGATGTAAATAATTGTTCAGCTGCAGTTAAATCGCCTTCTTTAAGGGCTACTGCACCTAAATTATTTTTAATAACATCATTATCCTTTATTGCCTGTGCAGCAAGGAATGCTTCCTTAGCTTCTGCCAATTTGTCCATTTGCATATATACATGGCCAACATTATTCTTTGCCCTGAAGCACTCAGGATAATTTTCAGATGCTTTTTGATAAATAGCAAGTTTTTCTGCCAGATCTTCCGTTAAAGTAGCAGCATATAAAATTTCTTCCAGATTCAAAGTATCAGGATTTGTTTTCACAAGTTCTGCTATTTCTTCATCAGAATAGCCAATTTTATCAACATTAATGTTTAACATAGATCTACGCAGTTTTGGAAGGATTTTTTCAGCAATTTCCTCAAAAGCAGCGGATATGTTTTTAATTTCCTTTTCTCTAACTTCAGGGTCAGAATACATAGAAAGAACTCTGAGTATCAATTCTTTATCCTGAATATCGGATTCTTCCATAAGTTTTTTAAATCCGTCCCAGTCTTCCGGAGTAAATTTAAGGTTTAAGAACTCTTTAGCTTCAGCTTCCTTTACATTGGCTTTTTTCAGTATTCTTGCCAGGTATCTTTCAGCTGACTCCTGCCTGTCTTCAGCAAGTCCCGTATTCAGTTCCACTGTACCGTCAGGTGAAGCGTAAGCTGATATACCTGCTCCCTTGAATTCTTTTCTTTCTGATGCGCTGGCTTCCTTAACTTTTTCCTGTAATGCTTTGATATCTTCTGCTGAAAGTTCAGAATCCCTTACATTAGATTTATTAATTACATAGTGTATATCAGCATCATAAGTTTCCGGAGTAATTCTTACAAATTTGTCACCTACAAGAATTGTTTTCGGATTTACTGCAACAAGTGCAGGTGTAGCAATAACTCCATTAGCAATCTTAATTCCCGGGATATCTACCGGTGTTTTATCTTTTATTTGTGCTGACATTTCAACATACAGCTGGGAGCTAAGCATTTCATCTTTGTAAGGAATCTTGCCTGAAAAAGGATAACCTCCGCCATCATAAGGTATAACCTTATTATTAGCTTCGACTTTTTCTCCCTGAAGAGTAGTTGATTCAAATT
>CAZFHF010000102.1:0-9723 GCA_964518655.1 uncultured Bacteroidales bacterium
TTCGACCAAGAACAATAATATTATTGTAAATGAAATTAATCAGGCATCATTGAAAATTGAGCCATATAAAACAGTTCTTCCAATAACAAATAGTGATTATTGGTTATATGGTCATATTTCTAACTATCTTGGCATTGATAAACCCATGGTAATATTAGAAAATTATGAAGCATCATTAAATTATTTTCCCTTAAAATGGAATAAAAATAAAATCCCTAATCTATATTTTGGGGATGTGTCGTTTCCAATTGATTGTATCTTCTGGGTAAGCAATATGAATAACGATATTGATATGATTGATTATATTTTTATTTTAAATGGTTATCAAAAAACTGTATCAAGTGAATGTGAAAATACAATTACTAACATATTAGAAAAAGACTATATCGAGTCATATAAAAGCGCTGATAATAAAATATTGCTATATAGATATAAAGAGAATAATTAAAAAACTCTAAATGAATCATAAGTAATGACAGGGAAAATACTAAATAAAATAACAAATGGTATAATAATCATAATAATAGGATTATTGCATACCAAATTAGTTGTGTCATCAGGTGGTTGTGGTAAACAATTTCTGAGCTTTTCAAAATCATATTTTTATAAGATAAGTGGTGGAATGGATGAATTACCAGCAAATGTTGGTAAAACAAATTTTGAGACATTTGCAGTCTTTTGGTTTTTCTATTTTGGTATTATAATTATCCCTTTAGGTTTATTAGTACACTTTGTTGAAAGAGAAAAAAGAGTTTTACCTCATTATTTTACAATATCATATTTAATAGTAGTAATTATTGGTAGCTATATGGTTCCAAATTCAGGTATGACGTTTTTTATGCTACCTCATGCTATTTATATGTTGATTCGAAATTATTTTAAAGCAAGGAAGGCATTAACTATAATATGAAATAAGAACTAAAAGTCAAGATAATCCACACCCTTGCTTTCGGCATATTGTGCTTCTGAAATATCTGCTCCGACAACCTGTAAACCGCCTGCATCAAAAACGGCATTTATGGCAGGATTTGCCTGCGCATCATTATCGAAGAGCCCGCGGCAGCCTGCATCATCATCCTTCCACTTTGGTGCAAGGAGCCATTTATCCGCCTGTGTCCAGGCAGCCCCCCAGCAAATAATCATGCAATTAATATCCGTCTATATAAAGATTTCGAAGCCCTAAGAGCTTATCAAGTTGATAACTTAGAAAAATTAAGAATAAAATTATTTGATACAATTTAATATAAAATAATAATGAAAAATTTTTTAAATACCACAAATCGAAATGTCGCTTGGTTTAAAGGTGCCTTTGATAGAGGGGAGCTTGATATGAAACCACCGTTTCAGAGGAATCCAGTTTGGGTTACAAGGCAAAAAAGTTTTTTAATTGATTCCATTTTAAATAGTTATCCAATTCCAGAAATATATATGCAAGAGACTGTTGATGATAAAGGTAAAGTAAAATATATTATTGTCGATGGACAGCAAAGGACAAGATCTGTTTTAGAATATATTGAGGGTAAATTCTGTATTGATGCAAAAGAAAGTCCTGATTTGGCTGATTTATATTTTGAAGAGTTATCTGCAGAGCAGAAAAAAATGTTTTTCCAATATAATTTTGTTATTAGGGTCTTACCAGATGTTCCAGATGAAGAGTTAAGAGCTATTTTTCAACGGCTTAATAAAAATGTTGTTTCACTTAATAAACAAGAGCTTAGACAAGCTACTTATTGGGGTCCATTTATTACATCAATGAATTTAATTTCAGATAAAGAATACTGGGGTAAAATTGACATTTTTACTCCAAATGATATCCGCAGAATGCTTGATGTAGAATTTATTAGCGAACTTGCGATATTTGCACTTCATGGATTCCAAAATAAAAAGGACAATTTAGATAAATATTATGAACTCTATGAAGAAGAATTTGATAGAGAAAAAGAAATTATTGAAACATTTGACACAGTTAATTTTGAAATTTTAAAAATTCTTCCGGAGATATCAAATACTAGATGGTGCAAAAAGGCTGATTTTTATACATTATTTGGATTGTTCTCAAAACATGTTAAGGAGTTTCCATTAGCAAAAGAGAAAAGAGAATTTACAAGAACTAAACTACTTGAATTTTCAGATGAGATTGACTATTTTGTAAGAACTGATAAAGGTGATGAAGCCGTAAATTATACTGAACCAACTAAGGAATATGGAAAGGGCATTAGAGCTTCAACTGATATTGGTAGCAGAAAAGTAAGAGAAAATGGACTAAATCTTAAATTGATTGGACTTTGGGATAATTAATAAAATGCTGGTGGCAACACATGGTATAGTGCATGCGGATTTTAGTAGTTTTCGAAGGTTTGTGGCTCGTAAAAAAGTTGGCATAAACTTACAATAAATCACTTCGTAATGCTGCACAACACCATACCATAAAACGTTAGCACTATTTATCAACTGAATATCTAATAAAAAAAATATGTAGTTATGTATTTTACACTTGGCAAACCTAAAAGTATTCAAGAATTGAATACACCTTCATTATATTTAGTGAAACCTAAAAGAAATGAAGTACCGATCGTTGTAATTGATGATGAACAAATTCCATATTTAGAAGATATTAGATACCATGGATTTAATATTACTCATTTAAAAGATATAGATCAAATAGAGAGTGTTAAAGGCTTTGAAATTGTATTATGTGATATACGTGGTATAGGAAAAAAATTTAAAAGCAAATATGAAGGTGCTCATATGATTTCAGAGATAAAAAAAATATTTCCTTATAAAATAGTAATAGCATATACTGCATACACTTTTGATCCAAACTATAATAAGTTTTTTAATATTGCTGATGATGTTTTTAAAAAAGATATTGATCGTGATGAATGGATTGAAAGATTGGATAATGCTATTAAAATGGCAATAAATCCTATTTCAAAGTGGAGTAAAATTAGGAATTTTCTTCAAGAACAGAATGTTAGTTCTGTTGATATCATAAAACTTGAAAATGAATATGTTGAAATGATACTGCAAAAAAGAAATGTTAATTCTTTTCCAAGTAAAAGGATTAAAAAGAGTTTAGCTAGTAATGTTCAGGATGTAATTAATTCTTTTTTAGGTAGTTTATTACTAAAATTGTTAGTTAGTTGATTATGCGCTTATCCCCATTCCCATATGTTGATTTAAAAGGTCAGTATCCTCGTGATGGTCTGATTTTTAAATGCCCAATTTTTTGTAAAAAGAACTTTTCTAGAATTTGTAAAGAATATTATGATAATATTTGGGAAAAACCCGGATTATATAAATGTCCGTATGGATTTGCTACCCAAGTAGTTTTTTCTTGTAAAGAGTTGTATACTATAACTAGTTTAAATATTGAGAAATATTCTGATAGAAAACTTGTTAGAAAGCGACTAAAAAAAAATGAGTTCTATCCAAGAATTAAAATTATTGATTATCAATTCATTATGTCTAATACAATTGAAAGTCAGAACCAAACATATTCTGGGGCATATCAATTAACACGCAACTATATTAATGATGTATTTCACGAATTAAGGACTTTGAATACAGAGATCAAGCAACAAAGTGATTATCTGATTCGTGAATTAAACCAGAATCAAGGATATCAAAGGATTGAATCAAGGGCTCATAATATATTTTCAACTACTCAATTAATTTCTATTAGACTGAATACCTTTGATTTCAATCTAAATCCTGAGATGCCTTTTAAAGGTTCTCGAAATTCAATAATTGTTTTTAAAAAATTTGACAAAATTATTCATTGCTTAGAAGTCAGGGCAAAAAGTAAAAAGGTAGTGTTTAAAATAAATGGTAGTTCACGTGCAAAAATAAAAGCCTATGAAATGTTTGAATTGTTACCATTTTTATTACTGGATAATGCAATAAAATATTCATTAAGAAACTCTGATGTTAAAGTCAGTTTCATTGAAAGATCAAACAAATTAATTATTGAGATTTTAAATTTTGGCCCTCCAGTAAAACCTCATGAATTAAGTAAACTTACAGATAAAGAATATAGAGGAGAGTATGCAAGGGAATATTCATCAGAAGGTTCGGGTATAGGTTTAAATATGGCGGAGATTATCGCTAATAATCATAATATTACTATGGATCTCCTACCAAATAGTCAAAGCTTCAAACAGGATGGAGTGGAACTTGCTGAATTTTTGGTAAGATTAACTTTTAATAATGTTAGTTTTTTATAATTATAAAAATAAGAAATTAACTATTGCCAACACCGTGTATTAGTAATAGATGGGTTTGCAGCGTGTTAGGGCGTTATAACTCTCATAAAAATTCGTGTATACTGATATAGAAGTGGTCTGAAGTTAGCCATTACTCATATAAATTAAAGTTCAACGCCATATAAGAAATAACTGTGACTATAACAATACTGCAAAATATTATTCTTCCATTTTTAATTGAAATTTTTTGATTAATAAGATTGTTCATATTGTATACAAAACCGGCAACCAGTAACCAGCAACCAGGAGCTATTCATTCTTTTAATGTTCATAATCCTGTTGAAAAACTTTGAAAATTACTTAATTTTATTTTCATCTGAAGTTGTACTTTTTACTTAATTTTAGCCTTTGCATTACAGATAATTTTCGATATGATTCAACTGCTATCAATAGAAAATTATGCAATAATTGACAGCCTGGAAATTGGTTTTAATAAAGGATTGTCAATAATAACCGGAGAAACAGGTGCGGGCAAGTCTATTCTTCTGGGTGCATTATCTTTAATTCTGGGTAAAAGAGCAGATACTTCCATACTCAAGAACAAAAACAGGAAATGCATTGTAGAAGGAACATTTGATATAAGAGATTACAGTTTTGAAGATTTCTTCAGTGAAAATGATATTGATTATGAAGATTATACAATACTCAGAAGAGAAATAAGCCCGAACGGCAAATCCAGGTCATTCATTAATGACTCCCCGGTAAACCTGAATATTTTAAAAGAACTGGGCGTACGATTTATTGATATACATTCTCAGCATCAAAATCTGAATCTTGGCAACAGCCAGTTTCAGCTTAAAGTAATTGACAGTTTCTCAAAATCTGAAGAACTGCTCAGTAAGTACCAGGAGAAGTATTTACTATACAAAAACCTCTTAAAGGAATATCATGATTTATCAGAAAAAGCACAGCAATCACAATCTGATACTGACTATTACAATTTTCAGTACGAGCAGCTTAATGCTGCCGGATTAAATGAAAACGAACAGGAGGAGCTGGAGCTTGAGCTGGAAAGGTTAAAACATGCTGAAGAGATTAAAACCAGCCTTGGCAACTCGGCCTATTTGCTGGATGGCAATGAAAAAAATATTTTGACAAGCTTAAATGATATCAAGTTATATATCAGTAAGATCTTAAAATATTATCCCGATGTTGCTGATTTGGGGGAAAGAATTGAAAGTTCCTATATTGAACTGAAAGATGTTGCAAATGAATTGGAATCACTGGCAGAAAAAGTTGATCTGGATCCAAAAAGACTGGAATATATAAATGAAAGACTTGATTTATTATATTCCCTGCAGCAAAAACATAAGGTTGGTTCAGTTAAAGAATTGATTAGTATCAGGGATGACCTGCTGGAAAAGATAAATGAGGTATCATCCTATGAACTTAAGCTGGAAGAGCTTCAGAAAAAAGTCACTGATTGCGAAAATAAGCTGAACGACATGGCAGGCAGCCTGACAAAACTAAGGCAGGGCTCTGTAAATAATATAGAAAAGGAAATAACAGGATTATTGGTTGACTTGGGTATTCCTAACGGCAAATTTAAAATTCATCACGAGATATTAAATGACTTCTCATTAAATGGCAGGGACAGCATACAATTCTTTTTCTCTGCAAATAAAAACATTCAGCTTCAGGAGATTTCACGAATAGCATCCGGAGGTGAATTATCGAGACTTATGCTGAGCATAAAATCTCTGCTATCCGATTCATCAGGAATGCCAACCATAATTTTTGATGAAATTGATATGGGAGTGTCAGGAGAAATTGCAGATAAGGTTGGAAATATTATAGAAAAAATGTCAAAAGGCATCCAGATTATTAATATAACCCATCTTCCGCAGGTGGCAAGCAAGGGTGATTATCATTACCTTGTTTATAAATCAGATGAAGGCGAGACCACAACTGCCCATATCAAGCTTTTAAGTAATGAAGAGAGGCATATAGAGATTGCCAGAATGCTTAGTGGCGAGGAACTAACTGAAGCAGCAATAAAAAATGCCAGGGAGCTGTTAAAAAACTAATTCCCCGACAAATCTCTGTCACTGGAATCCTTTCAAATCCAAAATAACCGTTGGTATTAATAGCAGAAATCCCAGAATAATTAATATAAGCATGAAGGGAGCCATCCATTTTACCCATTTATCATAAGGAATTCTTGCTACACCAAGGACTGCAATAAGTATACCTGATGTGGGTATTATCATATTGGTAAATCCATCACCAAACTGGTATGCCATTACCGTGCTTTGCCTTGAAATATTTATAAGGTCAGAAAAAGGCGCCATTATTGGCATTGTAATTGCCGCCTTGGCGGATCCAGAAGGTATTATAACATTTAAGATAGTCTGTATAAGATACATAGCACCAACCGAGGCTATCTTACCGAAATCCTGCATAGATCTTGATAAATAATACAAGATAGTATCTATGATCTGCCCATTTTCAAGAATTATGATTATTCCACCGGCCAGGCCTACAACCAGAGCTGCCGGCAGGATATCTTTTACTCCTTCAAGAAAAAGTCCGACAATTTTATTTGGTGATTTATTCAGAGCTATACCTGACAGGATACCTAAAGCAAAAAACAAGGTAGCTATCTCCATTATATACCAGCTATAACCCATTACACCTATTATCAAAAACAATATAGTAAATGTCAGTAATAACAATATAAAGAAGTGTACTGATTTTCTTAACGACATGATCCCGGTGACAGCAAATATTACAGTAAATACAGGAATAATGGCAATACTGAACGTCTTTACTGAACCTCCAATCTTTATCAGGGTAACCGGAAAAATAAATGAATATATAATTAATGCAGCCAGAATTAATATATAAACAATCCAGGCTGAAAGCGGAGAATAATATTTAATCGCATTAACATCGGTCTTTCCTTTTTCCCTCCAGTATTCATCTTCCTCATATACCAGGGATAAATCAGGTGATTTCCTGACCCTGGTTGCATATCTTAATATAAATATTATTCCTACTGTATTAATTATAATCCAGCAGAATATCCTGTAACCCATACCTGAGAACAGCGGCAACTCAGCAATTCCCTGGGCGATACCTATAGTAAAGGGATTTAAAACAGCACCTGCAAAACCCAGTCCGGCTCCTACAAAGACCATTGCAACACCTGTGATTGAATCATAGCCCATTGAAACAGCTAAAGGTATTATTATTACAATGAAAGCTATTGTTTCTTCACTCATCCCGAAAACAGCGCCAAACAGACTAAACATAAGCATTATGAATACCAGTATAATGTTATTAACTCCAAGTAGTTTTAAAACTCTGTAATGCTCTATCCTTTTAACAAACCTTAAAAAGGATACTATCCCGACATTAATAGCTTTACTGCTGTTCATTATCCAGAAAGCACCCCCAATCATCAGTATAAATACAATTATTCCGGACTGCCTTTTAAATCCATCGAACAATGCTGAAAAAACCTGCCAGGTTTGTTTTACATTATCAGTATAGTTAAATTCCATCGCTTTTCTTTCTATACCGTCCTCCAATACTGTCTTTTCAATATATTCACCCCCTGGTATTATCCATGTTAACACAGCTGCAATAACAATTATATAGAAAATAATAACATAGGTATGCGGTATTTTCCTTAACATATAGTTCTGTTTTTAAAATTCCTTCTAAAGTAGTAATTTTTTAAAAATAACATTTGCTGTCGGCTCTGAATCAGGCAATACGCGGGACAGGGCAATAACCATTCACTGTTCAGGACTAAATGATGTGATTGATTTTGAGTATAATCTAAAAACAATCGAATATCTGCTGAAAATATAAGCTATATATGGCATACAGTTTTTTTGATGAAATAAATATTTTACCTGACCAAATATTTTTTTTGTGTGACAAAATGCATAAAATTTCTGATTTTTACTTTTATAATACTCATATTTATAACTAATTAGAGTGAAATTAGTATATTTATTAATCAATATTTAATATTTATACAGTCTATCAATCTAATTACTAAATACTTAAAAATTTCAGATAAATTTTATTTTTTCAGATTTTTTTATAGTTTTGGCGTCACGAATATTATATAAATACCTTAATTCGTAAATTTTTATTAATTATTATTAGCCGATTTTAAACCTTAAATTGTTATCTATGAAAAAAATTGTAACTTTTATTGTATGTCTGGCATTTATAGGATTTTCCACAATCCTGGCCCAGGATATACAAATTTCGGGGAAAGTCACCAGTGCTGATGATGGTAGTGCATTACCTGGAGTGTCGGTAGTTGTTAAAGGCTCAACGGTTGGAACAGCTACGAATGTTGACGGTGTATATTCCCTGTCAGTTCCTTCAGCTGCTACGCTAGTATTTAGCTCTGTAGGGATGAGAACGCAAGAAATCCAAGTTGCAGGACAAACTGTTATTGATGTCATTCTGGAGACAGAGGTTCTTGGATTGGAAGAGGTCGTTGTTACGGCAATTGGTATATCGAGGGCAGAAAGATCCCTGGGATATTCCGTGGCCACTATAACATCTGACGAAACTCTTCAGAAATCGGAACCTGATCTTCTAAAATCACTCGAGGGCAAGGTCCCGGGAGTGGACATCAGAAGTACCAGTGGTTCACCCGGGTCGGCAACGCGAATTACCATCAGAGGTAATTCATCGTTCCTGGGCAACAACCAGCCACTATTTGTTGTTGACGGCATTACTTACAGTAATGACCAGTTTAATACCACAAGCCAGAGCAGTGGTGGTGGAGCTTATGGTAGTAGTCTTTCAACACTTGATCCAAATGATATTTCTTCCGTATCGGTATTGAAAGGAGCTGCAGCAGCTGCGCTGTACGGATCAAGAGCAAAAAACGGTGTTGTTGTTGTTACTACCAAATCCAAAGCTATTAATCCTTCAAAAAAAGGACTTGAGGTTACAGTAGCAAGTTCAGTTAACTGGGAGGAGATTTCAAACCTGCCTGAATACCAGAATACGTATGGGAACGGGGTTGATTTCGGATATGCCAATGCCAATGGTTCATGGGGACCCAGATTTGATTCCCGTGATTCAATAGAAACATGGCCTCTGATGCTGGAAGCATTTCCCGAACTGGGTGACAGTGTGCCATGGGTTGCTGATCCTGACAATGTTGAAGGATTATTCGAAACAGGTGTTGTATTTGAAAACTCTGTAAATATTGCAGGTGGAGACGAAAAATCCGGGTTTAACTTAACTGCTTCAATGTTAAATAATGACGGTTATATTCCTCACTCAGCATTTGAAAGGTACAGCATTAACTTAGGGGGTAACACACTTCTTACAAACAAGTTAAGGGCTGGCGGTACTTTCAGCTATTCAACCAGCAAGCAGTCAGGTGGTATATTCGGTAATAACCAGGCTGATGACGATAACGCTGCCTCTTCATTTGCACGTGCCTTATGGTTAGGCAGAGCATGGGACTACAGCC
>CAZFHF010000103.1:0-9698 GCA_964518655.1 uncultured Bacteroidales bacterium
ATCTTCTTCAGGTAGTATTCTTTGTCCTTTTGCAGCTGGTTATACTCTTTAAAGTTGTTACTTCTTTCAATAAGATTATTTTGATCAAAGATTAACAGCCATATAACAAAGAATATAGAAGTAAGTATATATTTATTTTTAAGAAAACTCAGTTTTTTCAGGAATTTCATCTGTTTAAAATTTATTACCGGCTAAAAAAAAGTCATGTTCATTTAACAGCTATAAATCTCTGCATAAAATTACTTACTATTAAACGAAGTTATGATTTATTTCACAGGATTTTATTTAATACAGCTTATGATTTATTAACAAAAGTTCCGAAAAAAAGCAAATATCGGTTATATTAGAACCTATTATTAGCATTTGATGTTAAATAGGGTTAATTTAGTATATACTAATTAAAAATATCAGTAAAAATGTCAAAAGGATTTTATGCGGTTCCGGTTCCTGAAAATGAACCGGTATACTCTTATGATAAGGGCACACAGGAGAGAATAGAGCTAAAACAGGCTATTAATGATATCAAGAAAAATAAGGTAGAAATACCGATGTTCATAGGGGGTGAAGAGGTTGAATCAGGCAATATGATGACTATCAGGGCTCCTCACGATAGAAATCATATTTTGGGGCAGTATCATCAGGGAGATGAGAATCATGTTAACAGGGCAATAGGTGCGGCTTTATCTGCAAAAGAAATATGGGCTGGCATGCCTTGGGAAGAAAGGGCTGCAATATTTTTAAAGGCTGCAGATCTGCTTGCAGGTCCTTACAGGGCAAAGATAAATGCAGCAACTATGCTGGGGCAGTCAAAGAATGTTTTTCAGGCGGAGATTGATTCAGCCTGTGAGTTAATTGATTTTTTCAGGTTCAACGTAAAATACATGGCTGAGATTTACGGTTACCAGCCACAGTCATCTTCCGGAACATGGAACAAACTCGAATGGAGGCCTCTTGAAGGTTTTGTATTTGCATTAACACCGTTTAACTTTACTTCGATAGCAGGCAACCTTCCCACAGCACCGGCAATAATGGGTAATGTTGTAGTCTGGAAGCCCTCTAAGGCGCAGGTATATTCGGCCAATGTTATAATGGAGGTCTTGAGAGAAGCCGGATTGCCTGACGGGGTGATAAATATGATGCTGGTATCAGGGCCTGTAGCCAGTAAGGCAGTTTTTTCAAATCCCGATTTTGCAGGATTTCATTATACAGGATCAACGGAAGTATTCCAGGGAATCTGGAAAATAATAGGGAGTAATATCAAAAGCTACAGGTCATATCCGCGCATTGTAGGTGAAACAGGAGGGAAGGATTTTGTATTTGTTCACAAATCAGCTGATCCCGGACAAACTGTTACTGCATTATCCAGGGGAGCTTTTGAATACCAGGGCCAGAAATGCTCCGCAGCATCAAGGGCTTATATCCCTGATTCATTGTGGCCTGAAATAAAAAAATTACTGATTGATGATATTTCATCTTTTAAGTCAGGGAGTCCCGAGGACTTTACAAATTTTATAAATGCCGTAATTGATGAACCGTCATTCGATAAGCTGGCAGATACAATAGATAAGGTTAAGAAAGATAAGGATGCAGAGATAATTGTTGGAGGTGGCTATAATAAAACCACGGGATATTTTATTGAGCCTACGGTTGTTGTTGCAGATAACCCGCATTATTATACTATGGAGGAAGAGCTGTTCGGGCCAATACTGACAATATATGTTTATCCTTCGGACAAATATGAAGAAACCCTGGAATTATGCGACAAAACATCGATGTATGCTTTAACAGGATCAATATTTGCCAGGGACCGCGTGGCAATTGACATGGCTACAAGAAAACTTGAAAATGCTGCCGGTAATTTTTATATTAATGATAAACCCACGGGTGCTGTTGTGAACCAGCAACCATTTGGCGGTGCAAGAGGATCAGGAACAAATGATAAAGCAGGGTCGATGTTGAATATGATAAGATGGGTATCGCCACGCACTATTAAAGAAACATTTGTGCCGCAGGCAGATTACAGGTATCCGTTCATGAATGGGAAATAAGGCAGGTTTTATAGCTCAATCATAATACCAATAGTTGGAAGAACTGTTCCCGATGTGCTTTCTATCCTTCTCAGCTGGTATTTTGTTCCATTATCCAGAAGGATGTAATTTCCGTAATTATCCACTTCCCTGATAATATAATCAGGTTGCTGTGCCTGGTAATTGTATATGTTCTGGATATCAAGATAAAACATTAATGACCACTTATTAAAGAAGTATTTCTTATCTATACGTACATCCAGCTGGTGAAATTCCTTTAATCTTTCGGAATTAAAACGGGAAAGGTCAGAAAAAGGCCTTCCCTGGGAATCCCATGCTTCTTTGATTTCAGAAGTTTCCAAATCATAGGGAGAATATGGCAGTCCGCCTACATAACGCCACTTCATACCGAACGACCAGCCCTTTTTAAAGAAACGTGTAAGAGTTAAGGTGAAAAGATGCTTACTGTCCCATGCTGAAGGAATGAGTTCAGAATCAGGCCCTGCAAACCGGCTCCTGACAAAAGTATATGCTGCAATTAAATTCAGATTGTTATCAAGCTTTGTCCTGTTAAGAATCTCAAATCCATATGCTCTTCCCTCGCTGGTGGAAACGACTTCCTCGTCACCTGCCACTCCAAAATCACCCCCTTTGTTAGCAAGACTTATTGAATCGCTCAATGAAAATGGATAATTATCATATATCTTATGAAAGCCTTCAATAGTAAAAATTATGTCAGGTTTAACCCTGTATTCGATTCCATAAATGATATGATATGCGGAAATGTACTTTAAGTTGTTTTGTTTATTAATTAACAAACCCTCAGCATTCTTATATCCCAGTGTTGTGTAAGCAGGCAGTTGAAAATATTTTCCTGTATTGAAATTTACGCTTAATTTACTCGTCAATGAATATGAAGCTGAGATTCTTGGTGACAGCTGGGGCAACAAATTCTGCATGCTTTTGGAATAGTTGTTAGCATCGCTTCTTACGCCAAAAGACACTGTAAACTTATCTTTAAGGAATTGTTTGCTCGCCTGTAAAAATAATCCCCATTTAAAAAATTCCAGGTAAGAATTATATTCGATTTCACCCAGTGTATCATTGGCAAATATTTGCTGGTAGGTTTCGTTCATATATTTAACATATTCACTTCCTATTCCGTATACAAGCCTGTATTTTTCAGTTATATGCGTATTCTCAAACCTGAATTTATTCTCAGCCTCGCGTGATCTGTAATCCAGCGATCTTGGCCTTGTTTCGTCATTCTCGGGATATTTATAATTAACATTATTCAGCATGTTTCTGCTCAACACCAGTGTCTGGTAGCTTTTCTCGCTGTAATGTTTATATACTGCGCCAATTGCATAATTCCACTGCTCATTGACAGGTACGTAACTTAATATATATTGCTGTTCTTCATCGGGATTTTCAATGTCAGTATTCAGGCTGAACTGATCCAGAGCACCTATACTGATAATTTTTATTTCATTTTTATCATTGATTTTCGTTTTCCATTTAAACTGATAATCATTGAACGTCGGCAGGAATGGCAGTCCTATTGCATCAAAAAGAAGCTGCAGGTAGGATCTCCGTGCAGAAAAGATAAATGAGGAATTTGAACCAACAGGGTTGTCAAGACTAAGTGATACTTCCGAGGCTCCTAATGTAGCGCGTAATTTGGGCTTTTCCTTATTACCGTCAATCTGGGTAAATTCAAACACTCCACTCAAAGCATTGCCCCTGTTTGCCGGGAATGCCCCTGAATAATAATCTACTGAACTTATGAAATCAGCATTAAGAATACCTACAGGTCCGCCTGATGCCCCTTGAGTAGCAAAGTGATTTATATTTGGTATTTCCACATCATCAAGATAGAACTTGCTTTCGGAAGGCCCGCCACCCCTGATTATTATATCGTTTCTGAATGATACGGTAGATCCTACACCCGGGAATGACTGGATGACCCTTGAGATGTCCCTGTTACTGCCAGGATTATTTTCAATCTCCGATGAATATATTTTATTTAAAGATACCGGACTTTCTTTTGTCTTTTTAAAAGGCAAAACCTTGATGAATACTTCATCTAACTCAGTATCTGCGATTTCCATAGGGATGTCTATGTTAACAGTTGCCGAGTTTGTAATTAACAGTTCGGAAGATATTGACTGGTTATATCCGACATATGTGGCTATTAATTGAATATATCCGGGATTAAGACCGGTAAATGAGAAATTTCCGTCAAGGTCACTTGTTGTACCTATATTTGTCCCTGTTATTACAATATTTGCAAAAGGCAGGGATTCATTGTTTGAGATATCAAATATCCGTCCCTGTATCCTTCCGCTCTGTCCGTAAATAATTTCAGCAGAAAGCAAGAAAAACACCGTAATTGCTTTAAAAATATTTTTGCTGCAAAGTATTCTGGATTTCATATTTTATAATGTCTTTTTATTGAAATTCAACATATACCTTATTAATTATATTCTTTGCTGATGTTATTGTTGATAAATCTGTAAACAACAAACCGTTTTTACCTGAATAATGACCGTGCCCCACTGGATTCAGATAATATTTTTTCATTTTACTGTTCAGGTCAATTGTGACTGAATATATAAGTGACGGCTGGCATGAGGTCTTATATGCCGGATCATCAGGATATTTGTTTGTATTCCAGTAATCATTCCAGTCCCATGGCTGGTTTATTTCCATTAACAGTTTGAATTTTCCATTTTCTGCTGCTTCTGTTTCTGTTTTAAGTGCAAAACTGCCTGAAGGTGTTGCCCCTGTATAGGCATCTAATATAGGTTTATCAGGGGATGGTACATTTTCCGGTTCAATGCTGTATTTATGCCACCAGTATGGAAGGGCTGCGGGCCTCTTTGCTACTCCTGGCTCCGTACCCCACAAGGAATCGTTTATCGGCCCGTGACCGAATATCCCTGTAGCAAAAGATTTGGTGACAAAGAGAGTCTGCAGGTAATTCTCATCCATATCCTCTGTCCAGAAAACAAAAGTGGGATGGTTGTGAGCATTACCTTTTTCAAAATTTATTACAAGCTTAAGTCCTTTGCCGGATATGCTTGCATATATTGTGTCAGATACCTCCAACTCAGGTTTTGCAGGCTTGTTAATGATACTGCATGAGAGTAATAAAACAGAAATATTAATAAATATCATATAAGTCGTCAGGATTTTCATTTTCTGATTTTTTTTAAATAACATAAAATTGTGTCCTTTTGTTTAAGGAAAATTAATAAAAGCTAAATTGATTTTCTTACCGGTTATATTTTAGTAGGTTATTCATCCCTTAGTGAATTTAAAAATTTTACTCCGATAAGTTTTTCATATTTACTTGTACTGTCGAAATGATATACCAGTATGATGTAGTCATTTTCCGTTTCGTAATGGCTTCCTTCAAAGAAAGTATTGTCGGCATAAACCTGGTTATTCTTAACAAAAACATATTCATAGTTGTAATAACCCTGTTTGAGTAACAATGTTTGTTCATATGTATGATTATCAAAATTATAAAGCATTTTATTACGATCTGACAGGCTCCAGTCAGCAAGTGCACCGTAAATATAAACTTCGCCGTCAATCATAGGAATATCATAAGGCATTATAAAATGTACATACATATAATCAGCTTCAATATGTTTGTCCCTGCCTTCCTGAACATCTATATAGTATTTACCGTTAATGTCGATTGAGTAGAAATACGGCTGGTATGTTTTTGGCTCATCAGGATACAATTCTACATGATAATACGGAGGTTTATAGTCAATTTGCTGAATATGTTCCGCATGATATCTCGTGCTTTTTATATCAAAATACCTGTATTCACTTCCTCCATTAAAGTTATTTTCATAATCATAAGTATATTCGAGAATGTCAGGCCTTACAAAAAGAGGCTTCAAACCGGTTAAACAGTTATCATATCTGTTATTCTGCAAGATATTAATCCTGATATCAGAGAAAGGATCTCTTATATTATATCCTTCATGCAGAATACTAAAATCTATTTCCTGTCCTGTGTCCCTGAAGTCAGGAGATTTTGGCCTTTTCACTTCAGCTTTGATACCTATTCTCTGGTCCATTACATAGAATCTCCGTGAAAATACTATTGAATCAGGATTAAAATCTTCATATACCAGGAGAACATAATTCCCGCATATTCCTGGAGACATGTCTTCATTGGGAAAGGTAAGTTCATAATGAATATAATCACAGGCTGTATTAAATGAATATTTATATTCTCTTATTTCTGCCTCATCAAAACCATCAATGTATTCTGATTTGGAAAGATCCGATGGTTCCCAGTCAGAGTTACAATGAACAATCGTATAATAGAAATTTTTTGGATTATTTCCCAGATCATCAAATAGTAATTGTAGTTTTTCACTACTGTTAAGGCTGATCAACGGCAGAGACATTTCCGAACCCTTTTTAAAGAGTAGTACGGTTTTAATATTATCAGAAAAAGTAAAATCTTTATACGGCAATAATGATTTATTTGCATTTTTGTCCTTTGAATAAATATCTGTGAATATTATTGTTAATAAAAATATAATATTAAATAAAGTTTTTGCAGATGTTATTCGGTTATTTGTTATTAGTTTAAAGTTTTCAGAATTATTTATTATTTTTTGCATAATAATCTCTTTCATATGATTATAAAACTTAATAATTATTTTTATACATAAGATTTAAAATTAGTTATTTTTGTGCTTTCATAATCATAAAAAACAGTATTAATATAAGATGTCAAGAGTTTTCAAGATTAGAAGGGGATTGAATATTAAACTTGCAGGAGTTGCAGAGAAGATTTTTATAAGAGCTGAACTTTCGGAATTTTATGCTGTGAAACCTGTTGATTTTCATAATTTGACACCAAGATTAGTAGTAAAGACAAACACCGATGTTAAGGCAGGCACACCGTTATTTTATGATAAATATCAACCTGATATTTTGTTTACTTCACCTGTTAGCGGTAAAGTAGTTGCTATAAACAGGGGAGAAAGACGACGAATACTTGAGGTTGTTGTAAAGGCTGATGCAGAGATTCAATATGAATCGTTTGAATATGGGGATCCTTCCAGGATGAGTGTTTCAGAGGTCAAAGACAATATATTAAGAAGCGGATTATGGCCGGCAATCAGGCAGAGGCCTTATGATATAATAGCAAATCCTGATAACAGGCCAAAGGCAATTTTTATTTCTGCACATGATACTTCACCGTTGGCTCCTGACTATGATTTTATTGTCAAGGGATGTGAGGTTGAGTTTCAGAAGGGTATTGATGCGTTATCCAGACTTACAGACGGGAAGATACATGTAAATATAAATGATGAGTATCCTGCCTCGCAGGTGTTTACCAAAGCTCAGAATATACAGATAAATAAGTTTCGTGGTCCTCATCCTGCAGGTAATGTAGGAGTCCAGATTCATCACGTTGATCCTATAAATAAGGGAGATATTGTCTGGTATATTTCTCCCCAGGACGTAATTACTATCGGGCGGTTATTTACCAAAGGCATTTACGATGCTTCAAAGGTTATTGCCCTCACAGGTTCAGAGATTTTAAAACCTCGCTATTACAAGTTGATAAGCGGAGCATCAATAAAGAATATTGTCAGGGATAATTTAACTGAAGGCAATCACAGATTTATAAGCGGTAATGTACTTACAGGAATGAAAATTCCCGCCGATGGATTTATAGGATATTATGATTCTCAGGTAACAGTTATTCCTGAGGGTAATCGTTTTGAATTTTTGGGATGGGCATTACCAGGATTCAAAAAATACAGCTTTTCAAGATCATTCTGGTCATGGTTATTGCCAAATAAGAGGTACAGGCTGGATACAAATCTTAACGGGGGAGTGCGGACTTATGTTGTAACCGGGCAATATGAAAAAGTATTTCCAATGGATATATATCCTGTTCAGCTTATTAAATCCATATTAATCGAGGATATTGATCAAATGGAGAATTTGGGAATATATGAGGTAGCCCCTGAAGATTTTGCATTATGTGAATTTATATGTACATCAAAGACAGATGTCCAGGATATAATAAGAAAAGGACTTGATATTATGATTAAAGAAATGCATTAGTGGGGAGTATCCTAATATTATTGAATATAGATGAAAGTGCTAAGAAGATATATTAATAAAATTAAACCGAATTTTCAAAAAGGAGGGAAGCTTGAAAAATTGCAGTCAACTTTTGAAGCTTTTGAGACATTCCTGTATGTGCCTGATAAAGTGACATTACATGGTGCTCATATCCGTGACAGTATGGACATGAAGCGGACAATGGCAGTTGTATTATTTGCATTGTTGCCTGCATTATTATTCGGTATGTGGAATGTAGGCTTTCAGCATTTTATTGCTACCGGCGAAGAAAATAATATATGGATAACTTTTCTTTACGGATTAAAACAGGTCTTCCCAATAATAGTAGTTTCATATGTTTCAGGCCTGGCAGTTGAATTCATATTTGCACAATTAAGAGGTCATGAAGTAAATGAAGGATTCCTTGTAACGGGGATGTTGATTCCTTTGATATTACCAGTTGATGTTCCTCTCTGGATGGTTGCTTTAGCCACAGTTTTTGCTGTAATTATAGGGAAGGAAGTCTTTGGAGGTACAGGAATGAATATATTAAATCCTGCACTTACGGCAAGAGTATTTCTGTTTTTTGCCTATCCTTCAGAAATGACAGGGACTAAGGTATGGATTGACGGACTCAGCGGCGGGAAAGGTATTATTGACGGATTTTCAGGGGAAACGATACTGTCACAGGCTGCTGAAGGAGCCAAAAGCTTTGTTGACGGAGCAGGGGATCCATACAGTGTACATGATATGTTTTTTGGTTTTATTCCCGGATCCATTGGAGAAACGTCTACCCTGGCAATACTTATTGGAGCAGCAATATTAATATATACAGGAATAGGCAGTTGGAAGATTATTTTCTCAGTGTTCTTCGGGGGATATCTTATGGGATTGATACTAAATTTATTTGCAGTTAATCAATTTATGGAAATACCTGCCTTGCAGCAGTTGCTTCTCGGCGGATTTGCTTTTGGAGCTGTATTTATGGCTACTGATCCGGTAACAGCAGCACAAACTGAAAAAGGAAAATTTATCTACGGATTCCTTATCGGATTACTTGCTATTCTTATACGTGTCCTTAATCCTGCCTACCCCGAAGGAATGATGATGGCAATTCTGCTAATGAATGTATTTGCACCATTGATTGATCATTATATTATTGAGGCAAATATCAAAAGAAGATTAAAAAGAGTGAATTCCGGAGCTATAGAAAAATAAGATGATAAAATGAAGCAGTTTAGTAATATATATGTGTTAATATTTTCTACGATAATGGTAATTATTGTAGCAACGATACTTTCATTTGTGTCCATGAAATTAAAACCCCGGCAGATTAAGAATGAGGAGATTGAGAAAATGAAAAATATTTTAGCTTCTGTTAACATTCAAAGCGATGCAAAAAACGCTGAAGAGATTTATAATAAATATATCATTGAAAGTTATGTAGTTAATATCTCCGGAGAGAAGCTGAAAGACCTTGAAGCCTTTTCCGTTGACCTGAAAAAGGAACTGGCAAAAATAAATAAGATTAACACCCTTAATAAGAAATTAACA
>CAZFHF010000104.1:0-9617 GCA_964518655.1 uncultured Bacteroidales bacterium
TAAGTATGCCTATATGCTCATAATTTGCATTGTATAAAGTATCATCCCTTAAAAACTGAACCATCAGGCTTATTTTTAAATCAACATTTATATCAATATTATTTATTATGTCCCTGTAATACCCAAACGCCCTATCATACTCTCCATTACTGCTCAGATAATCAGCATATGAAAATGCAGCTTTTACATTTCCCGGATCTTTCTCAAGAAGTGATTTATAATACTCTTCAGCTTGTTTATAATCCTTTATATCAGCTAAATATTCCGCCAGCAGTCCTATTAAGTTATAATTCTCCGGATAATATTCAATCGCCTTCTGTAATTCAGCAATTGCTTCATTTTCCTTTCCTAATTTACTGTATAATCCATGCTTTGCCACTAATAATATATCACTTACCCCCAAAACATTTTCACATTCGTTAATTAATCCCAGCGCCTTTTCATACTCCTTTTTCTCCTCGTATAATAATGCCAGCTTGTATTTCAATTCTATATTCCCGGGCTCTATTTCCGACATCCTCTCATAAAGAATAATCGTGCTGTCAAAATTATTTTTTATGTTATATATATTTGCCAGTTGCATGAGATACCACTTGTTATTGGTGCTGTCAAATATAACTGCACTATCTGCATAACTCTTTGCCAGATCAATATCCCCAAGTTTTAAATATATGTTCGATAACTGAAAGTGTATTGCAGAACTGTTTCTTTTATACCTCAGGCATGCTTTATAATCTCTTTCCGCCTGCTTATAATTCGCGAATATTGCGTTTTTTGTTGCAGTAGTAAAAGCATAATAGAATTCATTATCAGTATTATCAGATTTTCCTTTTATACCAGTTACTTCATTTTTATTCTTATATATATCATATTGGCATGATACACTGATACTTAATATCATTATTGCTATGCATGTCCCTATTTTTCCTTTTGCCTTTTTCATAGTTTTAGCCATTAGCTATAATCGCTGAAATCCCCCAGATTTAGTTCGTTTTCTTTTCTTATATATTTGACATTACTGCCTATTATTGAATTGGAAGCTACCATCCCCTCAATTGATGCATTTTCATATATTATTGAATTTGAGATAATTGATCTTTTTATCCTGGCATTATCTTCAATTGACACGTATGGTCCTATCACTGAATCCGAAATTCTGACATTAATACCTAAATAGCATGGTTCAATAACTTTTGTGTTAATTAATTCATGTTTTCCCTTTGCCTGCTTTTCATCACTTAAATGCTCAAGAATTCTTTTATTTGCATATATAAAATTATTCTTATTTCCACAATCAAGCCACTCCTCCACATTATTAACATAAAATCCTGTACCTTTATTTTTCATATTCTCTAAAACCGTTGTCAACTGATATTCTCCTTCCACGATAATATTTTTGTCGATTATATCTTTTATCTCTTCTCTTAACATATTTCCATTATTGAAATAATATATTCCAATAATCGCCTTATTTGATATTTTATCTTTTGGCTTTTCAATAAAATCAGTTACTCTGTTGTTATTATCTGTCTTAACAACTCCAAAATTAGCAGGATCCTCCACTTCATATATCCATATTATAGCATCCTTCTCAGACTTAATTTTAAAGCTTGCTTTAAACAATGTATCTGCAAAAGCAATAACAACTTCATCCTTTAATAGTTCATCCGCGCAATAAACTGCGTGAGCCGTGCCCAGAGCCTCATCCTGATAAAATATATGGCCCTTCGCATTAATATTTTTTGCTATATCAAGTAATTCCGCCTCAACATCCCTGCCAAATTCACCTACAACAAAACCAATATTTTTAATACTGACATTCATTGATTTGCTCAGTTCTTCTATAAGTCTTTGTACTATTGCTTTGCCGGCAATTTTTAACAAGGGCTTGGGTATGTTAAAAGTATGAGGTCTCATTCTTTTCCCAATACCAGCCATCGGAACAATTATATTCATTGTATTATTATTTTTTTCTATTTACCCGTATGTCCGAATCCTCCCTTTCCTCTTTCAGTATTATTTAAATCATCGACCTGCTCCCACTGAATCTTCTCATGTTTATTAATGATCATCTGACAAATTCTCTCGCCATCATTAACAATAAACGTTTCATTTGACAAATTTATTAATATAACACAAATTTCACCCCTGTAATCTGAATCAATAGTTCCCGGAGTATTTAATACTGATATTCCGTTCTTTATTGCCAGTCCGCTTCTCGGCCTTATTTGTGCCTCATAACCTGGCGGTAATTCAATAAACAATCCTGTAGGAATCAAATATCTTTCCAGCGGCTTTAACTTTACCGGCTTATCTATATTTGCCCTTAGATCCAGTCCTGCACTATTGCCAGTGCTATATTCAGGAAGTTCATGCTTTGATTTGTTAACTATCTTAATCTTCATGTCCTTTTATAAAAATATGTATAAGTTTTTCTCTTCTCTCAACGAAATATATAAACGGAACTAATAATATTGTAGCTATAATAATATTATATATAGCGCTTTCCGTTTTAATTGCAATGTTTATAAAGAATATTACAGTTCCTAATAAAATATAGAACAGTATGTTTTTAACATCATAATCTATCCTGTAGTACTTCCTTCCAAGCATATATGATAAAACCAGCATTACCAGGTTGCTTGTCAGATGCACTCCTGCACAAGCCTTATAACTAAAATACGGTATAAATATTATATTTAAAAGTATTGTAATTATTGCCCCTGAGCCTATAATTAAAACAGCAAATCCGGTCCTGCCAGACAATTTAAACCAGAAATTTATATTAAACAGCATTCCAAGCAGGATATTTGCAAACAATACCACCGGAACAATACTTAATCCCTCATGGAACCTGGGGCTGATAAAGTATTTTATTATGTCAATATATAATGTTATAAAAAGGAATATCATTATGCAGAATATAACAAAGTATTTCAGGATATTGGCAAAAAGCTCATTTGATCTCTCCTTCTTATAATTTGAAAAAAAGAACGGGTCGGCGGCAAACCTGAACATCTGGATAAATATTGTCATCAGCACCGCAATTTTATAATTTGCTCCGTATATGCCTATCTCATACAGTTTATCATATCCCCGGGTCAGGAAATGTCTCAACAATATTCTGTCTATTGTTTCATTGAAAATTCCTGCCAATCCTGCGATCAATAAAGGATAAGAATATTTCAGTATACTCCTGTATAGTTTGCAATTAAATTTCAATCTTATATTCTTAAGCTCAAATAATAATATAAAACATATAATGATGCTTGAGATCATGTTGGCTATCAGCACATAACCTACTCCGATATTTTCATTGTATATATTACCAATCCATGATTTATCGGATACTTTTGATATAAAAGGAAATATTTCAAGAAAAGTAATAATCAATAAAATATTCAGCACTACTCCAATAATCTTCAAAACTGAAAATTTAACCACCTTTTCGTCCATTCTTATTTTAGCATAGAATATTGCACTAAACGCATCTATAGCTATTATTACTGCTATCCATTTAATATATTCCTTATTGGCACTGTATTCTATAATTCCTGCTATCTTGTCAATAAATATATATACGGCAATAACAAACAGTGTTGATGTAACAAACAATGATATGGCAGTAGTGGAAAATATAACATTTGTCCTGTTCTTCCCGGTTGCAAACTTGAAGTACCCTGTTTCCATTCCATAAGTTAAGATAACCAGCAATATCGCCACATAAGCATACAACTCCGTGATTATTCCATATTCCTGCACCTGAAACTTATATGTGTAATAAGGAGTTAGTATAGCATAATTCAGCAGCCTCGGTACTATAGACCCCAGTCCGTATACAATTGTCTGTTTGCCAAATTTTCTGTATGGATTCAATTCTTCAGTCTGGTTAAAATAAACATTCCGTAATTCCAGGTATCAATTATTCGAATTTAAACTTAATATTTACTTTAAAAATTCAAATGCTAAAATTATGAAAAGGCAAATAAATTTATACTATTTCTTTGTTTATAGCCTGGTTTTTTTTTAACATAGCCAATAATCAGCCGAAAAAAGAAAAACATGCACTTTTTCTTTTATGCTTTTTTATATCTCTGCATATTTTAAATTTGTATTTATAAAATAAAATATTTCAGGAGCTTGCTATATTTGTCGGGATAAAGGTTGGAAATTTTAAATTAATGAAAGCAAAACCTTCAATACCTAAAAGAATTATCTATAATCTTATACTGGTATTAATACCGGTAATTATCCTGCTGTTTTTTGAGGTATTGTTAAGAATTTTTGGTTACGGCGATAATCTTAATCTATTTATTAATTACCCTGAAAAGCCATTCAGGGAATATAAAATCAATAATCCTGAGATCGGCAGGAAATACTTCCAGAAGCTTGAATATACGCGCCCTTGCAACGACATGTTCCTGAAAGAGAAACCTGAGAATGGTTTCAGGATATTTGTAATGGGAAGTTCAACGGTTATTGGTTTTCCTTACAGCCGCAATTTAATGTTTTCGCGGATATTACATGACAGGCTTCAGGACAGCTATCCTGGCAAACATATTGAAGTTGTTAATACAGCTATAACTGCGATAAACAGTTTTACTTTATGTGATTATATCGATTATATACTTAAGGAATCGCCGGATGCTATCATCATATATGCCGGCCATAACGAATTTTACGGTGCATTCGGCGTTGGTTCAAATGAAAGTATAAGCAAATACAGAAGATTGACATTTTTACATTTAGACCTTTTGTCCCTCCGGCTTTACCAGTTACTGCGAAACACAATAGCCGGCCTTAATAAGGTATTTTCCGGTAAAAATGCTGACCAGGGAGTACATGGAACCTTAATGAAACGGATAGCCAGCAACAAGGAAATAATTTATCACGATAAAGTATATAACACAGGTATTGAGTTATACAGGAAAAACATGGGTGAAATTATAGAAAAGGCAAATAAAAAGGGGGTGCCTGTCTTTATAAGTGACCTGATAAGCAATATAAAGGACCTGAAACCATTTTGTTCAATTGATGCAGGGGGTAATCCGCCTGCCAAAGAAATGTACGATAAAGGGCAGGAATTTGAAAAAGCAGGGGATTATGCACAGGCAAAAGAATATTATTACCGTGCAAAGGATTTGGACTGCATCCGGTTCAGGGCGTCAGAAGAAATAAATGAGGTGATATACAAGCTGGCTGCTCAACCTGAGGTCTACCTGGTGCCAATGAAGGCTTATTTTGAAAAAAGATCTCCCAACGGCCTTATCGGCAATAACCTGTTAACAGAGCATGTACACCCGAATATTGACGGATATTTCCTTATGGCTGACGCTTTCTTTTCCGAAATTGCAGGATCACAGCTTATAGGAGAAAAAATAAGTATTTTGAATTATAAACCGTCAGAATATTATCAGATAAACTGGGGTTATACAAAACTGGACAGCCTGCACGGTTTGCATAGAATAAAAAACCTCAGCTATCACTGGCCTTTCCAGCCCTTTGACGCTCCATATATTGATTACAGGAATATATACAAACCTGTATCTCTTGTTGATTCATTGGCATTTAAAGCATTGATATCACCAGGCTATGAAAATATTGACGCTCATGAAGAACTGGCAGAATATTATGATAAACAGCAGGATTTCTATGCTTCTTTTAAAGAATACTATTCAATGGTGAAGAACAATCCCTATATTGCCGAATACTACCTCAAAGCTGCCAGATCGCTCATAAAAATCGATGATTTTCCTTTAGCCCTTGAACTGCTGAATAGATCCCTTGAGCTGCAGGAAACTTTTTTCGGTTACTATACCATGGGGGAAATACTTTTAATTAAGGGTGATTTTACTGAAGCTGTCGAAGCATTCAATAATGCATCACAGTTCGTCACTGAAAAGTACCGCCAGAATTTGCTTTTAAAACAACTTGAGGCATATTATTTCTCCGGCCAGCGTGATAAGGCAGGAAAAACACTTGAACAAATAAGATTGATAACTCCCGGCTATAAACCAGACTTTTCAAAACTACGGGTACAATATACCCAGCTTGTCCCTTTTCAGGTTAAGGATCAAATTCAGCTGGCCATGAATTATTACAGGCAGGGAAACTATGACTCTGCACTTGACGAGGTACTGAAATCCCTACATACTAAAGAAACATCATTTGGTAACCGTCTGGCAGGTGAAATACTTCTGAGAAGCAATGATAAAAAGGCATTTCTTTATTTTCTTAAAGCTTATCCTGACTATAAAAAAGATCTGGTATTCCTTTATAACCTCGGTATTTTATATGTGCAGAACGGCATGATACAAAAGGCACAAAATACACTAATTGAGATGAAACAGCTTAATCCTGATTATCAGAACATACCCAGGCTTGAAAGGTTAATACAATCATATAACTACCGCCGATGAGCAGTAGCTTGCTAATATACAGCCTGTTAAAACACCCTGACAAAAGCTTTTTCAATATATCGCAACTTTAATGTTTTTAATTATATTTCAATTTATACCTTTACAGGTGAAACATTTTTAAAACTCAATACTCATGAAACTCAGGACAATTTTATTTGCTTTTCTGTTAATAGCTTTATTTTTATTGCCATATTTTAATATTGATGCACAGATGAATGAAAAATCTATTGTTAAACTTGAAACATCATACGGAGATATCATGATAGAACTGTATGACGAAACACCTTTGCACAAAGAGAACTTTCTTAAACTAGTTTCCGAGAAGTTTTTTGACGATCTGTTATTTCACCGTATAATCAAAAACTTCATGATTCAGTCCGGTGATCCTGACTCGAAAAATGCAGCTCCCGGAAAACCGCTTGGCTTTGGCGATTTAGGATACACTATCCCTGCAGAATTTAATAAAGAGCTGTATCACAAAAAAGGAGCACTTGCAGCTGCAAGACAATCCGATAATATTAATCCTGGAAAAGAATCATCTGCTTCACAGTTCTACATTGTTCAGGGCAGGGTTTACAGTAACAAGGAGCTTGACATGATGGAGCAAAGAAATGTTCATATTAAATTTACTGATGATCAAAGAAAGATATACACTACTATAGGGGGAACGCCTCATCTTGATTACGCATATACCGTATTTGGCGAGGTTGTAGAAGGTATTGAAGTTATTGACAGGATTGCCGCTGTTGAAACAGACAGCCGGGACAGGCCCCTGAAAGATATTAAAATAAAAATATCATTAGCTGAGTGAACTCTTTAATTATTTTATATTGCTATGCTTAAGAAAATTGACGAGTATATAAAAGAAGTTGAATCTTTTAACTCATCTGTCCAGGAAGAAATAGAACAATTCAGGATCAAATTTTTAAGCAAAAAGGGTATTGTTTCCGTTCTTTTTTCAGAATTTAAAAATATTCCTGTTGATCAAAAAAAGGTATTTGGAAATAAAATCAACCTGCTTAAAAACAAAGCTGCTGAAAAGATCAGCAATCTTAAAGAAAAGACGGATTCCTCACAGCAAAAGCCTTTGCCGGATGATTTATCGCTACCTCCGGATCCTGTACCTTTAGGGTCGCGTCATCCTGTCTCTATAGTCAGGAGAGAGATAATTGATATTTTCTCAAAGATAGGATTTTCAGTCTCTGAAGGCCCGGAGATTGAAGATAACTGGCATAATTTCTCAGGACTTAATTTCCCTGATGAACATCCTGCCAGGGACATGCAGGACACGTTTTTTATCGAAGTAAATCCTGATGTTCTTTTACGTACACACACATCTTCAGTTCAGGTCAGGGTTATGGAAAGTGAAAAGCCGCCGATAAGAAAAATATTTCCCGGAAGAGTGTTCCGTAATGAAGCTATTTCAGCAAGGGCACATTGCATATTTCATCAGGTAGAAGGACTGTATATAAACAAGAATGTATCATTTGCCGATCTGAAACAAACATTGTTATTTTTTGCCAAAGAGATGTTTGGCGAAGATACTGCGATACGTTTCAGGCCATCGTTCTTTCCTTTTACTGAGCCTTCTGCAGAGATGGATATTTCCTGCAGTATATGCCTGGGAAAGGGTTGTAATGTTTGTAAATATACGGGATTTGTTGAGATATTGGGATGCGGCATGGTTGACCCCGAGGTACTTGAATTATCAAAAATTGACAGCAATGAATATACGGGCTTTGCTTTTGGAATGGGAATTGAACGTATTGCCATGCTAAAATACCAGATCAATGACTTACGCTTATTCTTCGAAAATGATATCAGGTTCCTTAACCAGTTTAAGGGTGACATATCATAAATTCTTATGTATGCGCTTATAATTCAGCTTGTTCTCATAATCCTGTTTCCGGCACTTGCTGTATTTCTTGCCAGCCGGTTCAAGGTTTTCAGGTTTATAAGCCCTATAGTACTTTGCTACGCCACGGGCATAATTATTGGCAACAGTACTATAATCCCGGTTAACAAGGATATAGTCTCTTATATTGTAGATTTTAGTGTATGCCTGGCAATACCTGCTTTATTATTCTCTTCAAACTTTATGCAGTGGCTCAGGAACTCAAAGCTTACCTTCCTGGCTTATTTCCTCGCAGCAGTAAGTGTTGTTATCAGCTCGGTATTTGCCTTTTTTATTTTCAGATCCCGCGTTCCCGAAGCAGCTAAGATCTCCGGCATGCTTGTGGGAGTCTATACCGGCGGCACACCTAACATGAATGCCATCGGACTTGCGCTGGATGTTAAAAAGCAGACTTTTATTCTCTTAAGCAGTGCCGATATTTTCTTTTGCGGCATTTATTTTATTTTTCTTATTTCCATTGCCAAAAAATTTCTGGGATTATTCCTGCCTCCCTTTAATCTTAGTAACAATACCGGTAATAACGAAAATATGCCCGCCAGGTTCAATGAATTATCCCTCAGCAATCAAATAAAATCCGTGCTGGTCTCTATTGCGTTCTCTGCAATTGTTTTTGCGCTGGCAATAATAATATCATTCATTATCCTGCGTAAAATTTCAACTCCTATAGTAATACTGGGGCTTACAACGTTAGGCATATTATCATCGTTCCATCGCCGTATCCATACATTAAGGGGTACCTATGAAACCGCTGAATATTTACTGTTAATATTTGCCGTAGCTGTTGGTTCTCTGGCAAATTTCACTGAATTAATAAAAGACAGCTCACTGATTTTTGCATTTTGCGGTATAGTCGTGGGTTGTTCTATTTTCCTTCATATTCTTTTCTCTGCGGTATTTCGTATTGACACGGATACTCTCATCATCACTTCAACTGCAGCGTTATTCGGTCCTGCATTTGTTGGTCCTGTAGCCAATGGTATCAATAACCGGCAAATTATAGTCTCAGGAATTACTATGGGACTGTTAGGTTATGCTGTTGGCAACTATCTCGGACTGGCTGTTGCAATGCTTTTAGGGTAATGTTTTAAAAAAGCAGGTTATTATCGCCGGATCTTGATTTCCCCAGGTGCTTGTACGCAAGCTCTGTTACTTCTCTTCCTCTGGGTGTCCGCTTTATAAATCCTTCTTTTATAAGAAATGGCTCATATACCTCTTCAATTGTTCCGGGATCTTCAGAAACGGCAGTGGAAATTGTGCTGATTCCTACCGGGCCACCCTTAAAC
>CAZFHF010000105.1:0-9543 GCA_964518655.1 uncultured Bacteroidales bacterium
TAAATTCCTTGCAAATAACTTCGATATCCAGATCCCCACAATCTTTTATGCATTTACTGACGAGCTGGCAGGTTTCCTGCTGGTCTGGGTGGCTCTCGCAGGTGCAGCTTACGCAACAGGTAAAAAACAGCACCTGGCAATTGACCTGCTGTCAACAAAATTAAGTGATGCAGGAAAAACAATCCTTTCAATGATTATTAATGTGCTGATAGTAATCTTTGCCGTGAGTGTATTGATCATAGGTGGTTTCTGGCTGGTATATTCCAGGTTTTACCTCGGACAGGTATCAGCAGCCATGGAGATACCCATTGGAATAGTATATATTATAGTACCCTTATCAGGACTGCTAATAAGCTATTATGCCATTGATGATTTTTTCAGCCTAAAGAGAATGAATAAAAACACAAAAGGTTAGCAACATGGACTGGACAGGTATTATTGTTCTGGTATCAACATTTCTTATTTTCCTGGCACTGGGTGTTCCTATAGCATACAGCATAGGATTGTCAGGAATATTAACCATGCTTGTTACCATAGATGTATTGCCTGCATTTACTACCATGTCGCAGCGTATGGCTACGGGACTCGACAGTTTTACACTCCTGGCAATACCTTTTTTTATATTTGCAGGACAGCTAATGAACAGGGGAGGAATAGCAATACGGCTGATTGATTTTGCAAAGGTCCTTGTAGGAAGATTACCCGGCGGACTGGCTTTTGTTAATGTTATTGCCAACATGCTGTTTGGGGCAATATCAGGCTCAGCAACTGCATCGGCTTCTGCAATAGGTACTATCATCCATCCGCGGATGAAAGCGGAAGGTTATGATGAGAACTTCGCTGCTGCAATAAATTCAAGTTCCGCAACTACCGGGCTGATAATACCTCCTAGCAACATATTAATTGTATATTCCCTGGCCAGCGGGGGAGTATCAATATCAGCCCTGTTTATTGCAGGTTATATTCCCGGTATTATAATGGGAATTTTATTAATGGCAGTCGGAGCAACATATGCCTACAGGAAAAAATACCCAAGAGATGAAAAAGTGCCGTTTAAACAGGGAATGATCAAGCTGTGGGAAGCCACTCCAAGCTTATTGCTTCTTGTTATTGTCATCGGGGGGTTAATAGCAGGATTTTTTACTGCAACTGAAGCTTCGGCAATAGCAGTAGTGTACTGCCTGGTGCTATCTTTTATCTATAAAGAAATAAGATGGAGTGACATGCCTGGCATAATATTAAAAACAATCCTCACAACATCCATTGTTATGCTGCTTGTCGCAACATCACTGGGCTTGTCGTGGATCATGTCATATGAAAATATTCCGCAAACTGTTAGCAGCGGGCTTTTAAACATCAGTGACAGCCCGATAATTATTTTGCTGATTATCAATTTAATCCTGCTCTTTGTAGGAGTTTTTATGGATATGACCCCTGCAGTGCTGATCTTTACACCAATTTTTCTTCCGGTAGTAACTCAGCAGTTGGGTATGGACCCCATACATTTTGGCATTATACTGATCATGAACCTGTGTGTCGGACTTATTACTCCGCCTGTGGGTACAGTGCTGTTTGTCGGCTGCAGCGTGGCTAATGTTAAAATACATAATGTAATAAAACCTCTGATACCGATGTTTATTGCTATGATTATAAGTTTGTTTTTAGTAACATATATACCTAAACTGAGTCTATGGCTTCCGGGCCTGTTTCAGTTTTAATAAAGGGGACAGCGCCCTTTTGGACTGCGCCCTTTATGGGCGCTGTCCCTTTTTCAGGGGCGCTGTCCCCCTTAAAAAATAAAATATGCAGATAGAAAAATACTCATTCGGCACAGGTGACCGGTTCGGAAAAGAAGGCGAGAGCCAGCTTGAGGCAATAATTGAGATTAATAAGCTCGGCATTCCTGTTGTACCGGTATGGAACAAATCACACCGTGAACATTCGATTGTTAAAACAACCCAGGCTGCGGTAGCAAAGGAAGCGGCTGATGCAGTTGCTGCAAAAGAATGGAAGGGCAGCGTTTATGTTGATGCCGACCATATAGGGCTGTCAAATGTTGATCAATTTATTGATTACAGCAATTTCTTTACTATAGATGTTGCCCACTTCATAGGACAGCCGGCACCTGCTGAAACAAAATTATCGTTTGTCCGGCGATACAAAGACTTTAATGGAGCCTTATATATCCCCGGCATTGATGAAGAATTGGATATCACAACTGAATTTCTTGAAGATACGGCTGACAAGTACCTGCTGGCAATCACTGAAGTAAAAAAGATTTATGACTATATAGCAGGTAAAAAAGGAAAGAACAATTTTATCCCTGAAGTCTCGATGGACGAATGTGAGGTAGCGCAAACCCCTCCCGAGCTGTTTTTCATCCTGGCAGAACTTAAATTTCAGGGAGTGCCGGTACAGACCATCGCTCCGAAGTTTACCGGTTTATTTGCGAAAGGAGTTGACTATATTGGAAACATTAAAAACTTTGCCAGGGAATTTGAACAGGATGTGGCAGTAGTAAAATTTGCCGTCGAAGTATTCGGATTACCTTCCAGTCTGAAGTTAAGCGTACATAGCGGTAGTGATAAATTCTCGATATATCCGGCAATTAAAGCCGCTATAAAAAAGAATGATGCCGGCATACACATAAAAACAGCCGGCACAACATGGCTGGAAGAGATAATCGGGCTGGCAGAGGCCGGAGATGAAGGACTAAGGATCGCAAAAAAGATTTATGTAAACTCCCTGGCAAGGTTCGATGAGCTTACCAGGCCTTATGAAACTGTGCTGGATATAAATAAATCACAGCTGCCGCAGGTTGAAGTGGTAAACTCATGGACCAGCGGGCAGTTCTCAAGGGCACTTACACATGATAAGGATTGCCCCGAATATAATCCGGGATTCAGGCAACTCATGCATGTGGGTTATAAAATTGCTGTTGAAATTGGGAATGAGTTTACAGGCGCCCTAAAAAAGTACAGGGATATTATCGGAAAAAGTGTTAAAAACAATATCCTGGAAAGGCATTTGAAACCGCTGTTCATGGATTGAAATTCTTTTACCGTGAATTGTTCTTCACTGCTGCCGGAGATTCGCCAAAGAATTCTTTAAAACACTTACTGAAGTATTTGGGATCATTAAATCCTGTTTTATAAGCCACGTCGGTTACATTTTCTCCCGATTCTTCAAGAAGCTTCCTGGCAATCTCCAGCCTCATATGTCTTAAAAAATCAACAGGTGCGGCTCCGGTAAGCCCCTTCATCTTATTATAGAATACTGTGCGGCTCACGGAACATTCCTCAACAAGCTTCTCAACATTAAACTCATGATTATGGTAGTTGTTGGTAATAATTGTTTTCACTTTTTCAAGGAATGCCTGGTCGCGGTGTGTTATCTTTATATCATCAGGCATTGAAAATGTCCTGGCAACAAGTCTCCTGGTTATTAACTCTCTTTGCTTCAGAATATTACGCACTACTGTTTTAAGATGCAATGCATTAAAAGGCTTCAATATATATGCTTCAGCCCCGGATTTAATTCCTGCGATTTGCTCTTCAAAGGCTGTTTTTGCTGTTAGCATTATCACAGGTATATGGCTTGTGTCAAAATTCTCTTTTAACATTCTTGTAAATTCTATGCCGTCAATCCTGGGCATCATAATATCAGTTATAATAGCATCAGGATGATAGATTTCTATTTTGCCAAGTGCATCAAATGCATTGCCTGATGTTATAACATCATATTCATCAGCAAGAACAGACTGTATATATTCCTTTATCTCATCATGATCTTCAACTACTAATATCTGGTTTATGTGTTTCTTGCTGTCTGTTGTTTTAATATCTTCTGTTTCTTCTTCAGCAGTATCTTCAATCATCAAGTCATCATGCCTGTGTTCTATTATTTTTGATTCTACATAATCAACCTCGTCCTCAGCAAAATGATTTCTGTCCGCAGGCAGTTCAATAATAAAACATGCCCCTTTATTTTCCTCGGATTCAATAAAAATATTGCCGTGGTGTAATTTCACTATTTCATATGACAGGGCCAATCCTATGCCGTAACCCTTATATTGTGATTCTGTATCCGATAGAGTTGTAAAACGCTGAAAGACATACGGCTGTTTATTCTTTGGAATTCCCACTCCCTCATCTTTTATTGAAATACTTATTAAATTTTCCTTTTCGTTAAATCCCAGCTTTATTTCAACTTTGGAATTTCTGGGTGAGTATTTAAAAGCATTACTTAATATATTAAAAATCACTATATCAAACTTTTCACAGTCTATCCATGCTTCAGTGCTGTCAATCTGTGACAGGAAGTCTATTTTAACATGCTTTTTTTCACTGATAAGCTCAAAGTTCTTAATTACATCTTCAATGAATTCCTTTATTGTTACTTTTTGAACTTTGAGTTTAAGCTTTTCATTCTGAATTTTTCTGAATTCGAGCAGTTGGTTAATAAGTCGCATCATGCGCGAGCCGTTTTTGAACATAAGCTCAATATTATGAGCAATGGCGGCAGGCAGTTTTTTTAAATTACGTATGTCTGTGAGAGGCCCCATTATCAGTGTCAACGGTGTACGCAGCTCATGTGATATATTAGTGAAAAATTTCAATTTTATCTCATTTACCTTTCTTTCGACCCTGAGGTTGTTCCTCATTTTTAAATACCTTATAAAAATCCTGCGCGCTATTTCTGCAATTAATACCGCGATAACAAAATATATCAGATATGCCAGTTTGGTTTTCCACCATGGAGGGTTGATCTTAATAATTATTGTTTTTGGAGTTTCATTCCATGTACCGTCCCAGTTTGCGGCTTTCAGATAAAATATGTATTTCCCCGGAGAAAGGTTTGTATATGTGGCTTTTCGCTGATTTCCAACATAGTTCCATCTGTTTTCAAATGGTTTTAGCATGAAGGCATATTCATTTCTCCCGGGAGCAAAATAACTTAATGCAGCATATGAAATACTGAAACTGGATTGATTATACTTTAAAGTAATTTGCCTGCAGTATTCAATTGTCTTTTCAAGGGGAGAGTTCTCACTATGAACATCAATATCCTTATTTTGAAGCTGAAAATTTGTGAAAACAACAGAAGGTTTATATTTTGTCTGTATCAGATTTTCAGGATTTACAACCAGGGCTCCCATTGTATTACCAAAAATCAGTAATCCGTTCCTTGTTTTCAGACAGGTACTTTCCAAGAATTTATCTGATATTAATCCGTTATTCTCATCGTAATTCTCAACAGTATTTTGTTTCGGGTCATATCTGGATATCCCCTGTTCCGTGCTAAACCATAAAAATCCCAGATCGTCCTCTAGTATTCCAAATACTGCGTTATTACATAATCCGTCAGCACTGGTAAAATGATCAAAACGGATAATACTGTCATCTTTTTCCACTAACCTGTTAACTCCTCCCCCGAAAGTTCCGAACCATAATTTGTTGTCTGAATCTTCGAATATATATATAATATCATTATAACTCAGACTGTTTTTATTGTCAGGAGTATATATGAAATTTATAAAACTATCCGTTGCGTTGGATTTTATGCCGGAAGATACCAGCAGACTGATGCCGAATGTAGTACCAATCCATATCCTGCCTTTTGAATCTTCATATATCAGCCTTATAGCATCACTTGACAAATTGCCTGTACTGGTATTTATTCTCTGAAAAACAGGCTTTCCCTGCGTCAGGTCATTCCTGTCTATCAGGTTTACCCCTCCTCCGAAAGTACCTATCCAGATCCTGTTCTGGCGATCCTCTATTATAGAATAAACAGAATTGTTGCTTAATGAATTGGTATCATTCGGATTATTTCTGTAAACATTGAATCTTATTTCTCTGTGATTATTCCTGTACTGCTGAAGGGGTTTTTCGCTTACAGCGATCCCTCCTCCTTTTGAGCCCATCAAGATGTATCCTTCGCTGTCCTGTATTATTGTATATATATTGTGGCCAGGAATGCTTCCCTTCACTGATGGAATATCATGAAAAGTATGTATCAGTTCAAGCTCTTCGTTATATATGTAAATATTACCTGACTTCGAGCCCATCCATATATTACCCCCGGAATCCTGGTAAATACTCCTTACAAGGTTATCCATTGCATTCTCTATATTTTCGCGGGGAATAACATTGCTGAAAGCAGGATTTACAGGTATTATCTTATTTATGCCGCCCCGTGCCTGCCCCGTGCCTATCCAAAGGATACCGCTCTTATCGTTTGTAAGGCAATGAACAAAATTTGAACTTATGGATGAAGGATCATACGGATTATTCCTGAAGAAATTGAACCTGTCTCTTTCTTTATCATACAATGCAAGGCCTGCTCCGTGTATCCCAATCCACAAATTGTCCTTAACATCTTCATATATATATTCCCTCTCATCATCAACAAGAGACTGAATATCCTCAGGAGTGAGAGTATAAAACTTAATGTTCCTGTTGCTGTCAATTTTATGGATCCCGTAATCCTCAGTAGTAATCCATACATTATGATCCCTGTCGGTATATAAATCCCGGACAGGGCTTTTTAATACATACTGGTTCTGAACATCACCCGTTTTACTGTAAAATATAATCCGTCCATCCTCAAGGCCAGCAATGACAGCATTTCCGGAGTAACTTTTTAAAATATTTATTTTACATCCTGATACATTATCCGTTTTGCTGACATTTATAAACTCCTTATTTTTATTATCAAACCTGATAATAGTACCGTCCTGGGTTCCAAACCATATATTGTCTGCCAGGGTATCAGAACATACAAACTGCTTATCGATAAAATAATGCTCAAATGAATACAAATTACTATTCACTAAAGGTGCTTTTAGCATGTTAAGTCCCTTTTTTGCACCTATCCATACATTCCCTGCTTTATCCTTTTGTATCAAAAAGATTGAATTATTTGTTATTGTATGTGATCCCCTGCTTAAAAACTGCTGTGTATGATATCCATGTGCTACCGAATCATAGCTGAGAATATATACACCTGACTGGCTCGATCCCAGCCATATCTTATTATCCGAGATCTGAGAAAAAACGGTCATCCTGCTGAATTTCTCCTCTTCTGATGACTTATAAAAAGGGAAAGTATAAAATTCATCTTTTGTCCTGTCAAGGTACTGGTAATATCCATTATAAGTCTCAACCCACAGAAAGTTATTAGTATCTTCCCATATTCTGGATATCCTGTTGTTGGTAAGTGAATATTCGTCAAAAATTCTTGATTTATAAATCTTGAAGTAATAGCCGTCATACCTGTTTAATCCGTTCATCGTTCCAAACCACATATATCCCTCATTATCACAATATATTGAAAGCACCGAGCTTTCTGAAAGTCCGTCCTGTGTATTCAGATGCTCAAATCTTTCAAACGGCGCCTGCTGGGCATTAATAAGAAAACATGATATACTAAATATAACAAGGATGAATAACTTATATGGTCTGTAAATAATCATCTGCGAATTGGTAATACATTTCAGGTATTAAATAATGGTTTCCAAAATAAAATTAGGCAAAATATATAAGTTTTTCTGCTTTTTTATTGGTAAATTCAATATCAGGAGGAACAATTAGAATATTTTATAATTGCGCAAATCGGATAATTTATCTACCCTATTCGGATAATTATTACACTTCATACAGCCAGGAGATCGCTAATTTTGGATACTTATTTTCTATACCACATATTATGCGTATCAATATTATTGTCATATCAGTTGTTTTCTTCCTGGGATGCACATCTTCCTTATCCCGGAATACTGAACGCGGGTGGTCTGTAAAAATGGCTGATGCAGTTATTACCAGGTACGACAGCCTGGCATATTATAATGGCCAGCGCAGAATAAAATGGCAGTACGATGTTGCAATGCTTGGATATTCGATAGACAAGCTTGGAGATATTGACCAGAAATACTCTGACTATCTGAGTGAATATATTGATTGTTTTATTGATGACAATGGGAACATTAAGAAATATAAATTATCGGATTATAACCTGGATAACATTAATCCTGCAAAAGCCCTTTTTACTCTTTATAAGCGTACCGGAGATGAAAGATACAGGATTGCCATTGAACAGTTCTTTGATCAGTTAAAGAACCAGCCGCGTACACATTCCGGGGGATTCTGGCACAAGAAGATCTATCCATGGCAGATGTGGCTGGATGGTGTTTATATGTCATCACCTTTTATGGCACAATATGCAAGAGAATTTAATCATCCTGAGTTGTACGATACTATATTTCACCAGATCTCACTGATATACTCCAAAACAGTGGATCCTGAATCGGGATTGTTGTATCACGCCTGGGATGAAAGCAGGACCCAGCAATGGTGTGACCCTAATACAGGAAGATCGAAACATTTCTGGGGCAGGGCTATGGGGTGGTACTCCATGGCTTTGGTTGATGTCCTGGATTATATTCCTGAAGATTATGCGCATCATGACTCACTGATAACCATACTTAATAATGTATGCAAAGCGCTGGTTGAGGTAAGAAACAAGGATAACAAGCTATGGTACCAGGTGCTTGACATGCCGGACAGGGAAGGTAATTACCCCGAGGCATCGGGTACATTTATGTTTATTTATGCTTTTGCAAAGGGAGCTAACAAATTTTACCTGCCGGCAAAGTACAGGAAAATTGCCGAAGAGTCCTTTAGTGCGGCAATTAAGCATTTTATAATTACAGATACTGATGGTATGCCGACAATAGTAAGTATTTGCGGAGGATGCGGACTTGGAGGTAATCCTTACCGCGACGGCAGCTATGAGTATTACATCTCAGAGAAGAAGGTTAATAACGACCCCAAAGGGGTTGCTCCCTTCATTCTTGCAGCTATTGAACTGGAAAAATAAATATTTTAAGTTGACAACATAATTATAAACCAAATCTATTTTACTATGAAAAAAGTCTACGTATTAGTTTTATTCGTTTTCGCCCTGATGCATGCAAATGCCCAGGGCTGGCAGGTGTACGACTGCAATGTTCTTCCTCCGGACTTTGATCCGGCATTTGGTACAACAAATACGGGAGGAGCTGCTCCTACACATAACATTATTGCTGACCCGGAAAATCCGGGGAACTCTTTGCTTGAAATGATTGTTGATACTGCAGGCAGTAAATGGCAGTGGAGACATTACTATGAAGGTAATCCACAGGCTGTAACATGGGTTACCAGAATTAAAGGTGTGTCTGATACTCTCGACAGGATTATGGAAATTGATATGTATAATGCCGGATTCCGGGAAAGGCTGTTCCTCCAGACCTATACAAATGGATGGCGCCTGAGACAGACCGATGTTAGCGGCGATCTTCCCGGCAGTACTATGGACTGGCATATTTACAGGATGACAAAAACAGACAGTATTATTAATGTTTATGTCGATGAAAAACCTGTACCAATTGCTTCTGTTACAACACCAACCACCGTTGATGATGAAAGTTATTTCCGCTTCGGCGATGCTGACGCTAACAGGAGTATGGGAGCTTACATCGACTGGATGATATGGGATACAACA
>CAZFHF010000106.1:0-6791 GCA_964518655.1 uncultured Bacteroidales bacterium
TTATTACACTGTATGAATAGACATCCGGGATTATATCAGAAAGCAAAGTAAAAGATACTGCATGATTCTCTTTAAGGCTGTCATTATAAAAAACCATTACTTTCATTGTATTCTGTCCTGTTTTTGCATATGCGGATCCCCAGCCTGTCCTTTCAAAATCACTTGTTTTAGTTAAATAATATTTGTTATTGGCATAAAAACGCACAGAATCCGGTGTGGTATTTTTTTTAAATGACAGTTTTATTTCAATTGTATCCCCGCAAATAAATACCTCGTCATTTTCAGGTGATTTAATTGAAGCAATATAGCTTCTTTTTATTTTTTTCATGTTCGTGTCAGATCCGCCATTATCAGGATGGTTTTCCTTGCAGCTGTTAATGCTGATAATTAATACAAAAGTAAGCAGGTGATTAAAGCAGGAAATAAGTTTCAGAATTATTGAGCTCATAAAATCACTCAGGTTTTATAACTTTTATCTAAACAATTTTTTAAGCCGGCTTCCCACATTTGTGGTACCTTTTGCCAGATTGCCCAGTTCATTATATTCCGAATCGGCAAAATCAGGGTTAAGTATCTGCCATATCTCGCTCCACCCTGGAAAACCCCCGACATTTCTGTCATCAATAAAAATATCAGCATCGATTTTGCGGCTCACTGTCTCAAGATCAACCTCCTCTTCAGGATAACTTTTGTTAATGGCATAAAATTCCAGTCCTTTTTTCCTGCAATATTCCACCGCTTCTTCCAGCTCCCTTCCGTACCTGAATGTCCACAATATAAGCTGATGCCCCAGCTTTTGCAGTTGTTTTAATGTTTCAAATGCAAATAATTTTTCTTCCCCTATTTGCGGATACCTGTGTTCTACAATTGTTCCATCAAAATCAACAGCTATTTTCATGTTTAACGTTTTTAACCTTTTTCTGAATTAAAATGAGAATATTTATTCAATTTTATTTGCGAAAATAGTGCAATTCTTTGCCAATAATAAAACAATTTTTAAATAATAACACACTATATATTCACAACAAATTTCCTTAAAATAATTAATGCCTTAATATCCAGTAATTTATTTTTAACATTCGACTTCCCGGAAACTAAAAATAGGAAATCTTTTCCTGCACAAATGTATTAAATACTTTAAGCATAATAATACCTTATTCGAATTTCATACTATTTTTGTTTCTTATTTATGCAGATATTTCCTGATTAAATTCGGGTAATGTAATTATTACAGGTATAAATAGTAAATACACCTGATTTTTATTAAATTTAATATAAAATATACCATAAATGAGAGCAATTAACAGAATAATACCTTCGGTTCTTACATGCCTTGGACTGCTTGCCGGGTGCATATCTATTGTTTATTCATCAAAGGACATGATTACCTATGCAGGATATTTTATTATTGCTGCAGCAGTGTTCGATTTTCTGGACGGACTATTAGCAAGAATATTAAATTCAGTATCTGAATTTGGTATACAGCTTGATTCACTGACGGATATCGTAAGTTTCGGAGTAGCTCCCTCTATGATTCTTTACGGATTAATTATCCGCTCCCTGGTGGAGATTGCCCCGGACTCAGGATTTAATCTGGCATCCCCTGCTTTTAGTAAATTATTGATAATGTATATGGCATTTCTTGTTGCTGTATTCTCTGCCCTGAGATTAGCAAGGTTTAATATTGATCCTGCACAGAAAAATGAATTTAAAGGACTGCCCGTCCCTGCAAGCGGTTTATTAATTGCCTCAATAGGAATTGTATCTGAAGTCTCCAAAAACCTTCCATTTCAGGATATTATCTTAAACCTGTACTTCCTGCTGGGATTAATTATCATTATTTGTTTTTTACTGGTCTCAAATATTCCCATGTTTTCACTAAAATTCAGAAATGCCAGTTTCAGGGACAACAGCATCCGTTACATCTTTCTTGTAGTCTCTGCGGTGATAATCATACTTTTCAAGATTCCCGGAATAGCTCCTGTCGTTATACTTTATATTTTAATTTCAGTATTTATGCGGGCTTTTAAAAAAGGGACAGACACCTTATAATAAATAACAAATTACAAAACACAAAAAACAAATAATTTCCAAATTTCAAATAACAACATCCAAACCTGTCTGCAAGTAACCTTTTTGTTAAAGGCAGGCGAATAATGAAATTGCTGAATTGTTGAACTGCTGAATTGTTTACCCTGTGAAATAGAATCAAAAATTTTCCCGCTTTGCAGGATTTCACAGGGTGAACTGCTTAATTATTATACCTCAAACGCTGGAACCTTTATTGCCACTAAGTAATAAACCTTATACAGAAAAATAAATAATGGGGAAGAAACTGGAATATAAATTTAATCATAAACAAAAAATCATTATTGAGACGATAAGCGGTAAAATAAAACTTAATGAGCTTATTGAGCTTGAGAAGACAAAATTAAATGATCCCGGACATAATGATTCCTATTCGATAATCATTGATATCAGGGGTGCTGTTTTCGAAATTAATGCGGCTGAAAGAGAAACTTTCTATAAAATGTTAGAAGAATTAACTGCGAATATTAATATGAACCGAAAATGTGCTTTCATTACTCAGAGACCGAATGAAGTTGTAAATTCTGTATTATTTAAATTACGGGTTAACGAGTTTGCCCCCATGAATTTTGAAATATTCTCCTCAGAAGAAGCGGCTTATGCCTGGGTGAAACAATAAGCTGATTTATTCGTCATATTAACAGGAATAAATTGTAAAATAATATGAAGGGCAGAAAATCCAAAAAATTAACATTCTGGGGAGCATCTCCAAAAATATTTTTTTTAACTATTTGTTTTGCTGTTCCTGTAATAATAATCAATACTATATTTAGTGCTTATTCTATAATCGATTTCATCCCCGGTATATTTTTATTGATACTATCAATAGTATTATTAATTACAGGAATACCCCTGTATATCTTCACAGTCAAAAAAATAAAGTCTGCTTTTAAACAAAATATACTTTTGACTGGCAGTATTTTTGCTTTTTGCAGGAATCCCCTTTTTGCCGTGGTGATATTCATGATCCTGCCCGGGATAATACTTCTTTTCAAGTCATGGTTATTATTAACCATTCCCGTTTTTATGTATGCCGTATTCGCTAAATTTATCAAAGAAGAAGAAGCTCTTATGGCAGAACAATTCGGACAGGCATACATTGATTACAGGAATAAAGTACCTGCGATTTTTCCAAAATTCCGGAGGTAATATATACAGACCCGGGAGATGGTATTCTGAATATTGAACCGGCAGGCAGCAATAAGATATATATGGTTGAAAAAATTGACATAAACGTTAAAACCGTTAAAAAAATATCATTAACTTTATGTAGAATATACAGTTTAGATATTTCGGGCATGTCTGGCGGAATGTATTTAGTCAGACTAAATACCAGCAATGGAATTGTTACAGGAAAAATAATTATATAAAGGCAACTATAAATTGCGAATAGCACCTATGAATAAACTTATAATTATTATCCTTTTGATTGTACCGGCTTTGCTTAATGCAAATCCTATACCAGTGGGACTTAGCATATGGGAATTATATTTCGATGAATCAGGGGAATGGACACTTGAAGTAATAGATCCCGAAGGTTATATATTTGAATTTATTGATTACCTGGAACTGGAATGTATTAATGGAAATGCTTATATTGAAAGTATTGACTCAGCTAAATATATTGTCGTAACAAACAGCGACCTCAGCAATCAGTTAACCATTAATAAAGACAGCGATTTAATAAAACTTACCTCTTACGGATTAGGAGGATATTCCGAAGTCATTGCTATCGGGAATTATGAAGGTTCATACCTGAAAAACATTAATTACGGCCAGTCTATTGCAAGGTTTTACGAATATGGCCCGTTTTATATTGATAATAGTCCTACAATAGGATCTGAAAATGACTTTGAAGGAACACTGGGAAAAATCTACGGTTATTTCCACGATGAATCCGGAGAATTACTGACAAACAAATATTTTTTTATCAATGAAGGGTATTGCACGGCTGTACTTCAGAAACAGGGAATAATGGAAGGTTGTATTGAAATAAATGATACAGGATTCTACTGTGCGGAAATAACGGCAAGAAGTTATAAGTTTACTGAAAGGGATATTTATACATCTCCATCAGATAACGAAAAGATGTATTTTGATAATGTTGAATTTGACCTGCATGAAGGAGACAGTATTAATATAAATTTCATAGGCAGGACTACATCAAAAGTGCCTGTTGCGAAGGATCATGTTAAGCTGTATAATTATCCTAATCCTGCCGATGATCATACTTTTTTTATTTTTGATCTGCCTGAAAGCTATTCCCTGGAATCAGTATCAATTAGAATTTATGATTTAACAGGACGTAAGGTGGAAATCATAAACCCGGTTTCAACCGAACATAAATGGGATTGCAGCAAATTAAAGCCCGGCAATTACATTTATACACTAAGCTATAATAACCAACCGCTTAATTCCAACGAACTCGTAATATTGCGATGATCAAAATATTATATCTGCCTGTATTTTTCTTTAGTTTATGTCTTAACAATTACTCCCAGAATCTTGTAACCTTTGATGAAGAGGATATAACTTTCCGCATTAAGGACAGTATTTTCACAATTCAGGGAATTTATTATTTCAATTCGCCTGAACCGGCAAACATGCCATTATTATTTCCTTTTCCAAAGGACAGTATATACAGTGATCCATTTGAAATTGAGGTCAAAGATATAAATCGTGACAGCATACTGGATTTGAATGAGTCAAAGGATCACCGGTCTATACTTTTCACCGTTGAAATTAACGGCAGAACTCCGGTAATGATTAAGTATAACCAGGCATTAAAAACAAATAAAGCAGAATATATCCTTGTAACCACCAATTACTGGAATGCACCGTTAAAAAAAGCAGTTTACAAACTGGTTGTGGAGCCTGATCTTGAGATAAAATACTTTTCAATAACGCCCGACAGGGAAATAAGTATCGAAAACGAGAAAATATATTTCTGGCAAAAATATGATTTCAGCCCTGACAGGAACTTTGTTATAATATTTCAGCGGCAACCAATCTGACAAAAACCTTTGATTATATTTGCAAATAAAAAATGAAAAAGTTTGTCCTTGTTGTTGTTTCCTCAATTATTACGCTGTTGGTGGGGGAGCTTTTACTCAGGTTATTCTTTCCATTGGAAGTTAAGGTTAATCATCAGAAGATTTTCTGCCGGTACGACTCACTGCTTGGCTGGATAAAAGTACCTGATTACCAGGGATTACACGCGACAGAAGAGTACAATATAAAGGAATCATTCAATTCCAAAGGATTAAGGGGTAATGAATATTCATATTCTAAAGGAGAAAATGAAATCCGGATACTGGTATTCGGGGATTCTTTTACTGAAGGATATATGGTTGATTTTGAAGACATGTTTTCTGAAGTGTTGAAAAGAATATTAAATAATACGGATTCTTCAGGGAGTAAATATTATGAGGTTATCAACTTAGGTACAGGAGGATATTCGACTGACCAGGAAGTCTTATATTTTAAATCAGAAGGTATAAAATACCATCCTGACAAGGTAATATTGGTTTTTTGTGTGAATGACGTGTGGTATAATACTCAAAAGGATTACTGGCGGGGCAACAAGCCGGCATATGAACTAACGGATGGAAAGCTGTCGTTGACCAATGTTCCCGTTCCTGTTCAGGAGCCGGATGAACCGGCTATATACACAAGGATTAAGGACTGGTCAGCTAAGAATTGTGAAATTTATAAAAGAACATGTATTGTTAAAGACAAGATAACCCTTGCTTTACCGGGTGATTTTTTGATTTATTCGAAATATCCGGATAACGAGCTCAAATATGCCTGGGATCTTACAGAAGCAATTATTTCAGATCTTAAATCAGCCTGCGATTCTGTAAACAGTGAACTAATCATTTTTTACATACCCTCAAAAGAAGCTATATACCATGATACCTGGCAGGAAATAAAAAGTACATATATGATGACGGATGATGAATATTCACTGGATGAGCCGTTAATCAGGTTAGGTTCGATTTGCAGGAAAATGGGAATAAATTTTATTGATCCTACCCAAAACCTGAAACATGAGGCTGAAATACTAAGAAATGAAAATAAGCGGATTTACTACAAAATTGACAGGCATCTTAACAATATTGGCAATAAACTGGTTGGGGAGATATTGGCAAGATATATACAAAACAGGGATAGCACTCCGATAATAAATTACAAATAACAAAACTCAAAATCCAATCCCAATAATTAAAATACAAATTTTAAACCCTGACTGTTTCCACCCGACAATGGAACAAGCAACTAGCAACCTGCATCCAGAAAGGTTATTTAGGCATTGACAAACCAGTAACCTGCATTCAGCATCAATATAACAATTTTTACTTGCAGATTAAACCAATACGGTATAAAGTTGTTACTACTATTAATAAAGACAAATATTATTTAATTTTAGCGGAAATTTGATTTTCAAAACGTACAGAAATTTCTCATTAATAAAAGAACATTTAATGGCCCTGAATAATACAAAAAAAACTATATTACTTTCAGCCTTACTTATCTTTTCTGCGTTCCCTTCATTTACAAACACTACAGGTGACAAGGGAGGCCAGATTTCCGGCCAGATATTTGACAATTTAACCAAACAGCCTGTTGAATATGCAACTGTGGCATTATCCGATACAAAGGGCAGTTTGATCACCGGGACCGTCACAAACAATGCGGGACTT
>CAZFHF010000106.1:6801-9532 GCA_964518655.1 uncultured Bacteroidales bacterium
TCTCTATTGAGAACATTAATTACGGCACATATAATGTTGCTATATCATTTCTGGGCTATAATGATATAACCGTTAAAAATGTTGAAATTAACAGGATACAAAAGACTGTAATTCTGGATGACATTTACATAAATCCTGCAAGTGAAAATATTGAAGAAGTTGCAATAATCGCAGACGCTGCTCCTGTCAAGTATAAGATCGACAAGAAAATAATTAATGTAAGCAAGCAGTTCTCAACAATCTCCGGAACGGCCGTTGATGTATTGGAGAATATTCCTTCAGTAAGGGTGGATATCGAGGGTAACGTTTCACTTCGCGGAAGTTCGGGTTTTACTGTATTAATAGATGGCCGTCCTACAATTCTTGAGCCTAACGATGTATTGCAGCAGACTCCTGCAAGCAACATCCAGAATATTGAGATAATAACGAATCCTTCGGTTAAATATGATCCTGACGGATCAGCCGGAATAATCAATATCATTATCAAAAAGAAGAAAATGCAGGGAATAAGCGGAATTGTCAATCTGGATGCGGGGCTTGATGACAAGTACGGTGGTGACTTCCTTTTAAATCTGAAAGCAGGCAGTATTAATTATTTCATAAGTGCCGATTATAACCACAGGTACTTTCCCAGTTATAACGAATCGGAACAGAGGACTATATTAAACGACACAACTTACTCTGTTGTGATGGACGGAGAAGACCAGGGCGGAAGGGAATACAAAGGTTTCAGAACAGGACTGGAGTGGGATATTTCCGATAATGATTTTTTTAGTATTGGATTCAGGCTTAGTGATGGGAGAAGGGACAGATCCTCAGTACAGGATTTCACTGAATGGAGTGAGCCGGGTCCCGAAGAACAAAATAATATAAGTCTGGAAGACGGATACCGGGAAGGTTCTAGATATGCCATAAGTGCCAACTACCAGCGTAATTTTATCAAAAAAGGGCATAACCTGATTGCCTATCTCGATTATCGCAACAGCAGCGGCACTGAAGCATCAAATAGCGAACTTTGGAATTCTGAAAGTATAATTCAAGGCAGTAAAAATACAGAAGAAGGTCCATCAAGACGTCTGACGACAAAACTTGAATATACGCTGCCTCTGAGAAAAGAAGACAAATTTGAAGCAGGCCTGCAGCACCGGTACGGTATCAGCAAGGATCATACCGGCCTTTATATCTATATTCCCGCCGAAGGAGATTATGTAATACAGCCTGAATATACACATTCGACAACCTATATAAGCAATATTTTTTCAATTTACTCATTGTACGCTGCTTCATTGAACAAGCTGGGCATCCAGGGAGGATTGAGAGGAGAATATACTTACCGTACGACAGATACTGATATTAATGACAGTATTTATACAATAGACCGCTTTGATCTTTTCCCGACCCTGCATTTGTCATACAGCTTTACAGAGAGACTTCAGACTATAGCCAGCTATTCACGCAGGATTGACCGGCCACGCGGCTGGTACTATGAACCGTTCATTGTATGGCAGGATGCCTATAACGTGCGCAAGGGAAATCCCGCACTTGTTCCTGAATATTCTGATTCATACGAACTGGGAATTTTAAGGACTATGAACGAAAACTTTATATCCTTTGAAGGATTTTACAGAATAACTCATAATAAGATCGAAAGGATTCGCAGTGTTTACAGAAAAGATATCTTTTTACATACTATATACAATGTTGGCACGGATTACTCACTTGGAGCAGAAGTAGCCGTGAGATACAACATTAAAAAAATCTGGGAGATCGACCTGTCAGGCAGCATCTTTAATTATAGCGTTAAGGGTGAAATTGAAGGAAAATCATTTGATCAGTCAAGTTTTAACTGGGATGGCAGATGGAACAATACCTTGAAAATTACCAAAACAACGCAGGTTCAGACGAATCTCCGCTACAACGGACCTTCAGCAACAGCTCAGGGAGAATCAAAAGGATTTTTTGCCCTTGACGCCTCAGCGAAACAGAGCCTGCTTGACAGAAAACTCACCTTTGTATTGCAGGTACGTGACGTCCTGGGAACAGCAAAACGTGAATTTACTTCGGAAAGTGATGATTTTTACTATTACCGCTACCATTACCACAAATCTCCGGTAGTTATGCTTAACTTTATTTATAACTTTAATAATTACAAGGCTGAAAGAAGGGAAAGAAACGGGGGCAATGTTAATGGTGACGGAGAAGAATTCTAAAAAGGGACAGTCACCCTTTGGAAATGTAAAATGCTAAATTTTGAGTTTTAAATTCAAAAAAAGTGACAGCGCTCTAAGGGAAATTACAAATCTCAAAACTCAAATTTCAAATAAATTCCAAATCTCAATTATCAATTCCAACCTTAAGCTTCAAACTTTAAACTTCAAACAATAACCAGCAACAATGCGGATAAATAAATGATAATGAGAAAGAGACCATCATTATACTTTGAAATATGTTGCCAATTTGTTACATTTATCTAAGATATCCGGGCGATATATTGTCCGGATAATTAATTACTGGTATTATAAGTGCCTGATATTAATACATTTATCTTACTAATAAGATCATATGAAGCGTTTATGGAATTACATATCGTTTATCGGACTTTCAGACAAAACTAAAACATTGGAAAACCGGACAATTATTCTCACTAACCAGTTAAACCTTATGATATTTATCGCAATGATATTATTATTTGGCATAACTTCCGTTATGAGAGTATTAGAGAATGCACCTT
>CAZFHF010000107.1:0-2861 GCA_964518655.1 uncultured Bacteroidales bacterium
TTTACTATCTTCAGTGAGTCGGGATTAATATTATCTCTGAAGTCCTTTCCTTCATCATACCCATATGGATCTTCCTTAACAAATAACCTTTCATACAAACGCACTTCAGCTTCAACAGCATGTCCGGCAGATACCCAGTGCAGTGTACCTTTTACTTTCCTTCCGTCAGGTGAGTGGCCTCCCTTTGATTCAGGATCATAAGTGCATAATAATTCTGTAACTTCTCCCTTTATATTTTTTACCACCTTCCTGCATTTAATGAAATAGGCATATCTCAGCCTCACCTCATTACCAGGTGATAACCTGAAAAACTTATTAGGCGGATTTTCCATAAAATCTTCCTTTTCAATATATATTACTTTTGAGAAGTGTACTTTCCTTTTTCCCATACTTTCATCCTCAGGATTATTAATAGCTTCCAGCTCTTCTGTCTGATCTTCAGGATAATTCTCAATTACCACCTTAAGCGGATTTATTACGCCCATTATTCTCTGAGCCTTAACATTCATATCCTCCCTCAGGCAATGTTCCAGCAGTCCGATATCAATAACATTCTCACGCTTTGCAACTCCTACTCGTTCTGCAAAATTTCTTAATGATTCAGGAGTATACCCTCTTCTCCTCAACCCTGATATAGTAGGCATCCTTGGATCATCCCATCCTTTCACATGACCTTCTTTAACCAGTGTTAACAGCATCCTTTTACTCATTATAGTATAGTTAAGGTTGAGCCTGGCAAATTCGTATTGTCGGGGCCTGTAGCCTGCAGGATCATCCAGGATATTATCAAGACACCAGTCGTACAAAGGCCTGTGCACCTCAAACTCCAGCGTACAAAGAGAATGAGTAATCCCCTCAATATAATCTGACTGCCCGTGCGCCCAGTCATACATCGGATAAATACACCACTTGTCACCAGTGCGGTGATGCTTTGCATGCTTTATTCTGTAAAGTACAGGATCACGCATGTGCATATTCGGGGAAGACATATCTATCTTTGCCCTGAGAACCTTTGAACCATCGGGAAATTCTCCTTTTTTCATTTTCTCAAACAAATCAAGATTTTCTTCCACAGTGCGGTTTCTATACGGACTTTCTTTTCCGGGTGCAGTGGGTGTTCCCCTGGTAGCCGCTACTTCATCAGCACTGCTTTCATCTACATAAGCCATCCCTTTCTTTATAATTTTTACTGACCATTCGTATAACCGGGCAAAATAATCTGAAGCAAAATATTCCCTGTCCTCCCAGTCAAAACCCAGCCATCTTATATCTTTCTTTATTGACTCAACATACTCTACCTCTTCAGTCAAGGGATTAGTATCATCAAAGCGCAGGTTGCACTTGCCATTATACTTTTCTGCCAGTCCGAAACTTAAACATATAGCCTTTGCATGTCCTATATGCAGATAGCCGTTGGGCTCAGGCGGAAACCTCGTATGTACCCTTTTATTGTATTTCCCCGTTCTGTTATCCTCTTCAATTATTTCTTCAATGAAGTTTAATGATTTATTATTTTCTTCTTTATTCATCTGTGAAAGTGCCAATATTGATTATAAATTATCAAAATTCTAAAAATGCAAAAGTAACTATTTTTATATTAGTAGATTTTAATTATGAATTATTTGAATAAATTAGTTGTGAATTTAACAGGGTAATTTTATTATGGGATTGATACAACTTGAAAACATGGAGTTTTATGCCTATCATGGCCATTTTAAAGAAGAGCAGATAGTAGGTAATAAATTTCTTGTCAGCCTTTCTATTGAGACTGATTTAAAAAAGGCAGCAAAAACAGATGACCTGCATGATACACTAAACTACCATAAAGCCTACCAGGTTGTAAAAGAAGAAATGAACCAAAAGTCCAATCTGCTGGAAAACATAGCATACCGCATACTTGACTCATTATATAAAAACTTTTCAGGTATTATTACTGCGAAAGTGAAAATTTCAAAAATAAATCCTCCTGTAGGAGGAAAAATGGATTGCGTGAGTATTACTTTGAGCAGGTGATGAGGATATTAAAAACAAATGACTATGAATGACCCCGCTACATTAAAACTTCGCGGTACAGGCAACGAAACAAATGACCATAAACAACTTTACATAATCATAAACCAAAAGAATCATGAACTATTTGAAAAGAAATATTACAGCAGCCATACTTCTGATAGGGCTCAGCATATTAGTATATGGTAACAATTATGAAGTTTACTCACCTGACAAAGAGATAAAGCTTCAGATATCTGTTGAAAATAATATCACATGGTCAGTATACAAGAATGATATACCACTTACTAAATCCAGCCCGGTTTCAATGTCAATAAGCAATGGTGTGTTGGGGAAAGATGCGAAAGTTATTAACAGCAATATAATCTCGGAAAACAAGATAATTGAGCCGGTAGTACCGCATAAATTCAGGATTATAACTGACAATTACAGCCAGATAACAATAGACTTTGAAGAAGAATATTCACTGGTTTTCAGGGTTTATAATGATGGTATAGCTTACCGTTTTGTGACTTCCTTAAGTGCCGAAATAACAGTATTCTCGGAAGAAGCGGTATTTAATTTTTCAGGGGATTACAGCATCTTTTTCCCTGAAGAAGAAAGCTTTTATTCTCATAATGAGCGGGATTATAAATACACAGCTTTAAGCTCCATAGAGAAGGATAAATTTTGTTCATTGCCTGCCCTGGTATGTGCAGAAAATAATTATAAAATACTTATAACTGAAGCTGACCTGCGGGATTACCCGTGTATGTTCCTTTCAGGTACAAATAGCAGTTCTTTATCAGCTATATTTCCTGCAGTAGTTTTGGAAACAAAGGACGGTGAAAGGCCTGACCGTGACGAAATAT
>CAZFHF010000107.1:2871-9402 GCA_964518655.1 uncultured Bacteroidales bacterium
TATTTGTAAAATATGCCGAATACATTGCACAGACTAATGGCCGGAGAGAATTTCCATGGAGAGTTGTTATAATAACTGAGAATGATGGTGAGCTTATAGAAAGCCCGATGGTTTACAAACTTTCAAGCCCCTGCGCTTTAACAGAAACTGACTGGATAAAGCCGGGAAAGGTTGCATGGGACTGGTGGAATAACAATAATATATACGGAGTTGATTTTGTCTCGGGAATAAATACAAACACATACAAATATTATATTGATTTTGCGTCAGAATATAACCTGGATTATATTATTCTTGATGAAGGATGGTCAAAAACAACAGCTGATCTCATGGAGGCAAATCCCGATATTGATATTGAAGAACTGGTTAGTTACGGGAATAAGAAGAATATTGGGATAATATTATGGGCGCTATGGAAACCCTTAAATAAAAACCTTGAAAAGATACTTGATAAATACCAGGAATGGGGAATTAAAGGTGTAAAGATTGATTATATGCAAAGGGGCGATCAGGATATGGTAAATTTCTATGAGAAAGCTGCAAGAGAAGCTGCAAAAAGAAAGTTATTCGTAAATTTTCACGGGGCATTCAAGCCTGCGGGGCTTAACAGGACTTATCCCAACGTACTAAACTTTGAAGGCGTAAAGGGGTTGGAGCACAGCAGGTGGAGCACTGATATAACACCTGAACATGACGTGACCATTCCTTTTATAAGGATGGTAGCAGGAGTAATGGATTTTACACCCGGGGCGATGATAAATGCTCAGAAAAATAACTTCAGGATAGTATATTCCCGGTCAATGAGCCAGGGAACAAGATGCCACCAGATTGCAATGTACGTTGTCTATGAAGCACCTCTGCAGATGATGGCTGATAATCCTTCAAATTATCTTAAGGAACATGAGTGTGCAGGTTTTATATCACGTATTCCGGTTACCTGGGATGAAACCAGGGTCCTTGAAGCAAAGGTTGCGGACTATATTGTCGTGGCCAGGAAAAAAGACGAAAAATGGTATATAGGGGGAATGACCGACTGGCAATCCAGGGAATTTAAAATAAACTTTGACTTCCTTGAACAGGGAAAATATAAGATCGAAATTATGCAGGACGGGATAAATGCTGACAAATGTGCCATTGATTATAAATATTTAACAGGAGAAGTTAACAGGGATTCAATATTAGATATTAAGCTGGCTCCTGGCGGAGGGTGGGCTGCAATTATTGAAAAAGCAGAGGAATAAATTAAAAATCCGGGCACGGAATCATCTTTGGTTTTCTTTTTATTGCTTTCGTCTTGAAATTATAGGATAATGATATCTCATGTGACCCTCCTGTATTGGTAATAAGCCTGGAAATTGTAAAATCATAACTATAGCCGATATTTATTTCTTTAATCTTATAACCGGCTAATATAGTAAATGCATCCCTGCTATAGCTGGCATCATAAAAAGGTATGCCCCTGTACCAGAATCCTATAACAATGGGGCTTCTATGCCAGTATGCACCCAAATCCAGCTGTTTGTATTGTTTTTGCGCCTTAAATAAAAACGCAACCTGCAATGTTGTGGGTACGGGCCTTAATAAATGCTCATTTTTTATAAACTTGGTACCTCCGAAAACAGAATATTTTATATCAGTATGTGCAGGATTGCTCTCCTCATCATCATAAAAATAAAATGAATGGTTCGGCCTGAGTAGATGGTCAAGACATACCCCAAACCAGAATTTGTCGGAATATGTCATTACAGAGGTCGAAAAATCAAGAGCTCCCAGATGGTTAAGAGGCATCACTTCACCTGATACCGGAGCATTTTCGCTGGCTGATATCTGGTCGCTCCACAACAAATCCTCAAAATTTATTGATCTTTCAACATATATAAAATTCAAACCCGGCCGGATATGCCAGAGCTTGTTTATCTCAAAATCATATGAGTACTGTAATCCAATGTTTGTTGACCTTAACCTGCCGGTCCCTGCTTCATCCCGCAAAATAAGTATCCCCATCCCACTTCTGAATTTCTCAAAATACTTGTCAAATGATACTGAATAAGTATTATATCCGTGAGCAATCTCAGGCCATTGCTTACGGTAGTTTAATGCAATCCTGTTATTCTCAATTAATCCTGAAAAGGATGGAGCAAGATATAAATAGTTGGCATAAAACTGTGAAAACTGGGGATCCTGCCCAAAGAGAGACTTCAGGAAAACGGTAAATATTAATATTGAAACAAGACTTTTCATAATATAATCACATTTTATCGAAGCAGGGTTACATCGCCGGTATCAACAAAAGCCTTACCGTTGGAATACTTGCCTTCCACCTTCCATACATAGACGTCCTGCTTGGCTATTCTTCCGTCGATATAACCATTCCACCCCACATCTTTGTGATGACTCTCAAATATCAGCTCACCCCAGCGGTTGAAAATCATTAAATGATACTCATCTACCTGGTCAATTACTGCTGGTTTGAATACCCTGTTTTCCTCCAGCATTGATGCAGGCCTGAATGCATTAGGATATATTATTTTACCGCTGGGTTCAACAAATACTGCATTTTCCATCACGTATAAATCAAAACAATCATTCTTTGTCCATACACATAAAGTAACATCATAAATACCCTCTTTTTCATACACATGCCTGGGATTATATTCAGTTGACTTTGTGCCATCACCGAAGTCCCACTCATATATATCGCTGTTGTCAGATAAGTTGAAGAAATGTACTGTCTCATCATCAACAAACACATATCTCGGTGCCAGGTTAAAATATGCATTTGGTAGTATATACACATCATTCACCATGTCATACATGTCTGAGCCTCCGTCGCCCTTCGCCGTGAGTTTAATCTTATACCGGCCGGCCTCGTAATATGTGTACACAGGATTAGGCTTGTTTGAGATTGCACCATCACCAAATTCCCATAAATAGCTGGTGGAGTATGAAGATGTATTTTCGAAATGAATAGTCAACGGCATGCACCCGGGTTCAACAGGCTTAAATTTAGCTATTGGCGGATGCGGCACTATTTCTATATTTGCAGATACACTGTCAGAGCAATGTTCACTTCTGACAACAAGTGATATTGTATAGTCATCAGGAGAAGAATATTCATGTGATCCTGGATCCCTGTCAGAAGATACCGCGTCATCCCCGAAATACCAATTATAACTCCAGTTCTTGTCTTCAGTATTATTAACGATGTTTACGGTTCTCTCAGGATACATCTGATATGCCGGCAATGCGCTGAATTCGGCCAAAGGCGACGGATAAACGGTTATATTGGTAAAGGCTGTATCCAGGCAGTTAAACGATGAGGTTGTGACAAGCATGATTTGATATACAGTATCTGTTTCCGTATCATTATTAAATGTATGCATTATATTATAGCCTCCTTCTTCCTGTTCACCATTCCCAAAATCCCAGTTGTACTTAAATCTCCCGGGCGTAGCAACAAGCAAAACATCAGCAGGATTACAGGCTATTTCAGGCTCGACACTGACAGAAATATCAGGATTCGGATAAACAGTAATATATTCATTTGATGTACGACTGCATCCATTTTCACTATATACAGTAAGTTTTACATTGAAATATTCTATTGAATTAGATAAATTAAAAAACTCATGTGACGGATTTTCAAGATTGCTGCTGTCGCCGTCTCCAAAATCCCATTCATATGAAACTGCGCCCTCTGAGGTATTGGTAAAATTAAAGGTAACAGGACTGCATTGAGGGACAGCATCAGAAACAAATGCCGATTCAGGTATGTCATTTACAATATTAACCGAATCCTCAGCCCGGCAACCATTATTATCAACAACTGTAAACTTTAAAAAGTAAGTGCCTTTAATTATAGTATTAAAAACAGGATTACGTATGTCAATCTGTGACAATGGAGCTGTTTGCCCTGACCATTCGAATGTGCTGTAATTACCCGATCCTCCTGATATAAAAGTACTTAACTGTAGATCTTCTCCTGCACAGGTTACAGTATCTGAGGCAAATATATCAGCAGATGGATTTGAAAAAGCTGTTATTGTAAGGCTGTCACTAACCTTGTTAAGGTTGATATCGGTCACTTCAATAAACAACCTGTAAATACCCGGAATATCAGGTTTAAACACCGGGTTTGAAATATTTGTTTGCGAAAGGTATTCAATATCTCCTGACCAGCTGAATGTATATGAAGGAGTACCTCCTGCAGGAAGGGCTAATATCTGCATCTCCTCACCAACACACATATTGCCGTTGGTAATATTAAGATTTACATATAACAGATCCTCCCTGACTTCTATCTGCTTTATAGATTCAGGGCCCGGACAACCTATACCGTTAACTTCGGTAACTAAAATATTGTAGGTGCCAAGGTTAGGAAATTCAAGAATCACAAAATTCTGATTTATGAGAAGCACAGTTATTCCGGCAGGGATATTCCAGTTATATGTGGAACCGGGATTAAAATTTACCGAATATATGGCATTTGACTGCCCCTGCCCTACCTGATCTGCACCCTGAATAGGATTCGGACCCGGAGCAGGAAGAATAACAGCCTGAACTTCAATTCTACTGCTGTTGCAGCCTGTTGTGTCATTATAACTCGAAACATAATATTTTTCAGTTTCATCCAACCAGGGTGTAGTAAATAAATTTGATTCAGACAGTAAATTACCGTCTGTTATACTGTCGTACCACCTGTTAACCGTTGCGTTGGAGCCGGGAACTGAAGTCAGCACAAGATAATCAGAGCCACAATTGCTTACATCATTTGCTGTTGGCATGCCGGGAACAGGGTATACAATGGCTTTTACTTCTGTCCTGTCGCTTTCACAGCCCGTATTACTATTATAACCTGACAACCAATAAGAAACAGTATTTGTAAGGAAAGGTGTATCAAATATTAGTCCCGTATCAAGAAGAGCACCACTGAACTGGGAATCGTACCATCTGTTTGTTGTACTGTTTAATGCCGGAGAAGAAACAAGGGTCATGGAACCCTGTCCGCAGATACTTTCATCATTTCCGGCCGGAATTTCGGGTATAGGATTAATATTAATATCAACCTGTATTCTTGGGCTTTCGCATGTTGTTATACTGTTGTAACTGCTAAGCCAGAAGGATGCAGAATCCGTAAGATAGGGAGTAGTATAATCCTCTGAAGTGCTTAACAGAACACCTCCTGATGAAGCATTATACCAGTTATTGGTAGTGCCGTCCGCGCCAATACCTGCATTAATGAGTAAAGAGGCTGCACCGCAATGATCAATATTATCCGCAGCAGGTATACCGGGAACAGGATGAATAATAACATCCACCCTCCTTCGGTTGCTTTCGCACCCGGTAGTATCATTATATGTTGCCAGCCAGTATGAAGTACTGGCATTTAATAAAGGCGTCGTATAATCTGTTGATTCTGATAAAATATCCTCGCCGAATGCTGATTCATACCAGCGGTTACTGTTTCCATTCACTCCTATTGTTGATGTAAGGATTACTGAGCCCTCACCGCAATGATTTGCCCCGTCAGCACCGGGTAACCCCGGCATTGGTTTATATAAAACAGCCACTGTATCAGCCGTAGGAGGACATGATCCGCTGGTTATCTTCCATTCAAACTCATAAACTCCCTCTTCTCCGCTGTTTATAACTGCAAGAACAACAGGTGAATTCTCACCCGGGATGAAACTAACATCCCCCGAACCACTTATCTTCCGCCATGTTCCAACTCCTATCGGCGGTGTATTGCCTATAAGATTAGCCGAATTACCGCATACCGAGTCGTCTGATCCTGCATAAGCAGGCGGCACGGTAACCCCGAAATCTATCCTTAAGGTATCTGAAGTAACACAACTCTCATTGGTGATTGTCCATGAAAATTCATAAATACCTTCATTGCCCGGCAATATTTGTATTGTAGCATTCTCATCATTTGCAGAAGGTACAAAATCAGGAGGAACACCTGAAGGATTTGCAACAACAGACCATTCTCCGGTACCAACCGATGCAGTATTTGCTCCCAGAGGTAATGATATTGTATTGCACAAAAGTTGATCAGTGCCGGCAAAAGCGGGATCCGGTGCTTCATCCCTTATTATATCAACTATATCTGATGAGCCCCCGCAAATTCCATATTCACTTGTTATTTGCCAGAGAAACCGGTTTAATCCGTAACTCAAGCCTGTAACTTCGCTGTTGTGTATATCCTGGTCTGTGACTACCCCTGTTCCTGCCAAAACAGACCACATGCCTGTACCACCTGCCGTTGCCTGGTTGCCATTAAGCAGTATGGTTGTTGAATCACATACTCCCCTGTCAATACCTGCATTTGCGGGTTCCGGCGTAACATCCCTCAATATTTCTACTGTATCTGTGCTGGTAATGCATGCACCAAACTGGCTTGTAACGGTCCATAAAAGAATATTTTCTCCTCCTGCAATATTTGTGATATCTGCATGGGGATCATTAACATCAGAGAATGTGGCACTCCCTGCTGCTACAGTCCATGTCCCTGTACCATTATTTGTGGTT
>CAZFHF010000108.1:0-9357 GCA_964518655.1 uncultured Bacteroidales bacterium
GACCTTTGGGTTATGAGCCCAACGAGCTACCAACTGCTCCACCCCGCAATATATCGTATGTATTTTCTGCCTCGGAAAGCTGCAAAGGTATATTAACTTTGCTAAAACTCAAAATAATTAATCCAATTTCATGGGGCTCATAAAAACATTTTTATAATATGCTCTTGCCCTAAATCTTTATTATATTTGCTTAATTAAAAAATTAAAAATGGCAAAGAATAAAGATAGCAGATCATTTATTGAAAGAGTGAAATCCAAGTACCGGCTATCAATATACAGAGATGAAAGCTATAAGGAAGTACTGAACCTTAAACTGTCAAGGCTCAATGTAATTACATTAATCGCTGTTACTACCCTTATATTTCTGGCTATAGTTATATCAATTATTGCTTATACTCCTGTACGGGAACTCATTCCCGGATATCCCGATGAAAAAACCGTCAGGAATATCAGAATGAATTATATAAAACTTGACTCCCTGGCTTATGAAATAGAAAAGAGAGACAGGTATTTTGAGAACCTGAATCTTATAATCTCGGGCAAAGAACCTGACAATCATGATAACGTTGTCGATACCAATATAAATTATGATGATATTACTTTTTCACCTTCAGATGAAGATTCTATACTACGTAACCTTATTGAAAGAGAAGATCAGTATAGCCTTTCCATAGTTGACAACAGAAAGCTTGGCTCTTCAATATCCAAAGCCCATTTTTTCCCGCCTATCAAAGGAATAGTCACTAACTCGTTTAATCTCCGCAACAATCATTACGGCACAGATATTGTCGCTGCACCAAACCAGGTGGTTAAAGCAGTGCTTGAAGGTACAATTACCATGGCCACATGGACACTGGACCTGGGATGGATAATACAGATACAACATGAGAATAACATGCTTTCTGTTTATGCTCATAATGCCGAATTATTAAAGAGGGTTGGTGAATATGTAAAAGCCGGAGAGCCTATTGCAATTATCGGTAACTCGGGAGAATTAACAACCGGCCCTCACCTGCATTTTGAACTGTGGCACAACGGAACTCCCTTAAATCCTGAAGATTTTATATTCTTCTAAATTCAATATAACTTGCAGCATTAAAAAATAACCAGTTATAACGCATTGATGAAAAAGAGAATTGCGGTTCTTGGCTCCACAGGTTCAATCGGCACTCAGGCACTTAACGTTATCAATAATAATCCTGATAAGTTTCAGGTAGAAGTGCTTACCGCAAAAAGTAATGCTGACCTCCTGATTAAACAGTCTCTGAAGTTCAGGCCCAAACACGCTGTAATTGCCGATGAGAATAAATATAAGAAGGTTAAAGATGCATTATCAGCAACACGGACAAATGTGCATACAGGAGAAGGTTCAATTAACCAGGTAGTTGTAATTGATTCTGTTGATATTGTATTAACTGCAATGGTTGGTTTTGCAGGGCTTGATCCTACAATATCAGCTATACGTGCAGGAAAAAATATTGCACTGGCAAATAAAGAAACACTGGTTGTTGCAGGCAAGCAGGTTACTGAACTGGCAAAAGAAAATAAAGTAAATATTTATCCTGTTGATTCAGAACATTCTGCAATATTTCAATGCCTGGCAGGCGAAAATAACGGCACTGTTGAAAAAATCTATCTTACTGCCTCAGGTGGGCCCTTCCGTGGTATGTCCTGCAATGAGCTTGAAAAAGTTACCAGGGAACAGGCGCTGGCGCATCCGAACTGGTGCATGGGAAGCAAGGTAACAATCGATTCTGCAACTCTTATGAATAAAGGGATGGAGGTTATTGAAGCAAAATGGCTGTTTAATGTCTCACCTGACCAGATTGAAGTGGTCGTTCATCCCCAGTCAATAATACATTCTATTGTCCAGTTTAAGGATGGCTCAATGAAAGCTCAAATGGGACTGCCTGATATGCATTTGCCTATCCAATATGCCCTGGGTTATCCCGAAAGAATAAAATCAGAATTTCCCCGCTTTAGTTTTACCAATCATCCCGAACTAACCTTTGAGAAACCTGATATTAAAGTTTTTCGCACACTTAGCCTGGCTTATGAATCAATAAGAAAAGGCGGCAATATGCCATGTATATTAAATGCGGCAAACGAAGTTGCCGTTGAAGCCTTTTTAAAGGACAAACTGGAATTCTTAAAAATCCCGATAATAATAGAAGGCGTAATGAATAAAGTGGAATTCATCCCTGATCCTTCACTTGAAGATTATTCCCAGTCAGATAAAAAAGCCCGTATTACTGCAAATCAATTAATTGATAGTTAAAATTATTCCTGTTCTGCGGAATTTATAGTGAGATATTAAATATAGATGTTATTTTTGCATCTGCTTTAAATATGTTTAAGATAAAAGATTGAGAATTTAATGAAAGTACTTATACAAATATCCCAGTTATTGCTTAGTTTGTCTATCCTCGTAATACTCCATGAGCTTGGGCATTTTATAACTGCAAAGCTCTTTAAAACAAGGGTGGAAAAATTTTACCTTTTCTTCAATCCCTGGTTTTCACTTTTTAAGGTTAAAAAAGGAGATACTGAATATGGTATCGGATGGTTGCCATTGGGAGGATATGTAAAGATATCAGGAATGATTGATGAATCACTTGACAAGGAGCAGCTTAAAAAACCACCCCAGCCTTACGAATTCCGCTCAAAGCCATCATGGCAGCGCCTGTTGATAATGCTTGGAGGAGTTTTGGTAAACCTTATCGTTGGTATTGTCATTTATTCATTTGTATTACTTACCTGGGGGGAAAAATACCTCCCGAATGAAAACCTGACTGACGGTATCTGGTGCGTTGATTCACTTGCCCTGGATATCGGGCTTGAGAATGGAGATAAAATAATAGCTGTCAATGATGTATATCCTGAAAGGTATTCCGATATTCTGGGAGAATTGATCTTTGGTGGTACGGTAAAGGTATTGAGAAACGGTAAAGAACTGGATATTGATATCCCTGAAGATTTTGTCGGGAAACTTGTGGAAAACAGAAAATCATTGTTAATATATCCAAGAATACCATTTATTGTTGCGGAAATTCCGGATACTTCAATAAACAATAACGCAGATCTGAAAGCAAAAGACAGGGTAGTGGGGATAGCAGGTATACCAATCAAGTATTATGATGAATATAAATCTATAATCGATACACTGAAAGGCCGGGAAGTTGCACTTGACATCATGAGAGAAGGAAGCGAAAAAACGGTCAGAGCAAATGTTTCAGATGATGGAAAATTTGAATTATCCATTGCAATCCTTGGATTCAGGGATATGGAGAAACTTGATGTGTACCGGTTTAATACCAAAAAGTTCACCTTTTTAAGCGCAATACCCGCGGGATTAGTGAAAGCAAAAGAAAAGCTCGGATTTTATATAAAACAGTTTAAGCTGATTTTCAATTTTAAAACCGGAGCTTATAAAGGACTGGGAGGTTTTGGCGCTATTGGAGGATTGTTTCCCGCTGTATGGGAGTGGCAGGCGTTCTGGGAAATAACCGCATTTCTGTCGCTGATACTGGCATTTATGAATATTCTCCCCATACCTGCCCTGGATGGCGGCCATGTAACGTTCTTATTGTATGAAATGATTACCGGCCGTAAACCAGGTGATAAATTTCTTGAATATGCCCAGATTGCCGGTATGATCATTCTGCTGTCAATCTTGCTTTATGCAAATGGTAATGATATTGCCAGGCTGATTCAAAACTGGCTTGGTAAATAGCAGGTTTTACAGAAATATACCTGTGCTTAAGTTTTATTGTAATAATATTAATAAATTTGTATATAATTCAAATAAAGATATTCGCTATGAATCCAAGTATATTCTTAATAGGTACTCCCGGTCCGGTTGAAATAATAATAATTGTGCTGATAATATTGCTGTTATTCGGGGGAAGAAAAATACCCGAGCTTATGAGAGGTCTCGGACAAGGTATGAAAGAATTCAAAAAAGCATCAAAGGGCGAAGACCCGGATGATACCAAGGAACCTATTGAGGAAAAGAAAAAATAAATTTGAACAAAATATTTTTTGCCTGTCATTTAATTTTTTAATTGATTGACAGGTATTTTTTTTAAACGGATGAATATCAGTAAAATAATGCTAAAATTATTGCCGGTAATTATGTTGCTTATGACCGGATTAAATACTGATAAAAACAGTGTGTACAGCAATCCTGAAATTTTATTAACGGAATCTGATTCTATCCCCCGGCACCCGGATATGTTCTATGAATACCGTATTGCAGAATTGAACAGGTTAACACCTGTTGAGCTTGATTATAATGAGATAGTCAAAGAATATATTGAAACTTATACAGTGAAGAGAAGGGATGAATATGCAAAGATAATCGGCCTGGCAGAATTGTATTTTCCCATTTTTGATGAGAAGCTCGATAAATATAACCTGCCCCTGGAGTTAAAATACCTGACAATTGTGGAATCGGGCCTTAACAGTAATGCAAGATCAAAATCAGATGCTGTCGGTTTATGGCAGTTTTTATTAAATACATGCCGGCTGTTCGACCTGGAAGTAAACTCATATATCGATGAGAGAAAAGATGCCTATAAGTCCACTGATGCTGCATGCAGGTATCTTCAGTATCTTTATAGTACTTTTAACGACTGGCAGCTGGTGCTGGCTTCCTATAACGGGGGCCCGGGAGATATACGCAAAGCAATAGAACGAAGTAACGGCCGTACCGGCTACTGGGAAATCAGACCATATCTTACCGAACAGGCGCAAAATTATGTGCCGGCATTTATCGCTTCCTATTACCTCATGACTTATTATAAAGAGCATAATATCGAACCTGTACCGCCAAAATATACTTACGGGAATATTGACACCCTGTGGATAACATATCCCGTATCATTCAAGCAAATAAGCGAGATTACGGGGATATCAAAGGAAGACCTGCGGTTTCTCAATCCTGTCTACATTAAGGAATATATTCCGGATCTTAAAGGACCTGCAATGCTGACATTACCATCGGAAATGATACAGGAATACCTCAGAAATGAATCAAGGATAATAGGCAAATCTTTTATAAAAAAGGATTACAATTCACTTGTTGACAGCGCAGGCTCAACGGAGAACAAGGTTAAAATTATTCATACCGTTCAAAAAGGTGAGTTCTTCCATAAAATTGCCCTCAAATATAATTGCACCCTTGAGAATATCAAGGCATGGAACGGCCTCACCGATAATTTCCTCTACCCCGGCCAGGAACTCATAATCTGGGTGAATCCCGAAAAATAAGAATAATAAGAGGGACAGTATCCCTGGAGTAAATACTTCCCGGGATAGTATCCTTGTTATCCGGAAATTTAGTATCTTATCAGCACTAAAAACTTTTGTTATGAAGCATACTAAAATAATGGTATTAATATTTGTTCTTGCTACTTATTCATGTACTAATAAAGAAAGGACACCTTTACTGCCTACAATTGCGGGCAGGGCAGGCGATGTAACAGTTGTAGCTAATGATGCCGAGTGGGATACTGAAGTCGGTGATGAATTCAGGAGGATCTTTGAAAGGGGTTACCAGATGCTGCCTCAGTATGAACCGGTTTTTGATGTGATACACGTGACTCATAAAACATTTGGAAATGTTTTTAAGTCCCAGAGAAATATCGTAATTGCTGAAATACTGCCGCGCCATACAAAGCCAAAAATAGCTGTGGCAAAAGATGTCTGGGCAAAGCCGCAGATAGTCATAAGCCTTTACGGTGCAGATGGTAAAGCAATAGTTGCTTTATTAAAAAAATACGATAATAAGATAATTGACCTGCTGGAAGATATGGAAAGGAAACGGCTGATGGATATTTATAAAAAGAACCGGGACATGGCTGTTGGATTGAAACTGCAGGAAGAACATAATATATCAGTGAATATACCTAAAGGTTATAATCTAGATGTGGATTCTTCTGATTTTGTCTGGCTGAACCAGGAAACAGGTTCAAAAATTCAGGGTATTCTTATATATCACTACAATTATACTGATGAAAATACTTTTACCCTGGAATACCTGATATCAAAACGTGATAAATTTCTAAGAAAATACCTGCATGGTGATGAAGCGGGCTCTTATATGACAACGGAGAAGGAATTTCTTCCACTGTTTTCGGAATATTCACTGAGAGGAAGCAGGTATGTTGCAGAATTACGCGGCTTATGGAAAATGGCTGAAGGGGTATCCATGGGAGGCCCTTTTGTCAGTATTACTACGTTGGATGAAAAAAGAAACAGGGTCGTTACTGTGGAAGGATTTGTATATGCCGCAGGCTTTAATAAAAGAAACTATGTCAGGCAGGTTGAGGCTATAATATATTCGATGGAGATTGATGAATAGTATTTGCGCGATTATAATAATCTTGGGTTTTTAATAAAAAGGAAATTTGACTTTAATTATTAACTTTAGCTCATGAATAAAAATAATTAAGTAATGGCAAACAACAGGATCAAGATAGGCATTACTCAGGGAGATATTAACGGAATAAGTTATGAGGTGATAATTAAAACATTGCTGGATAATCGCATTTTTGATTTATGTGTTCCAATAGTATACGGATCTCCTAAGGTTGCCGCATATCACAGAAAAGCTTTGAATATTGATAATTTCAGCTTTAACAATATTAAAACACCCAAAGAAGCAAATCCCAAAAGGGCCAACATGATTAACTGCATCAGCGATACAGTGAGGGTCGAGCTCGGTAAATCAACTGCAATAGCCGGTGAAGCTTCGTATAAAGCATTGGAAACTGCTGTAAAGGATTTGGAAGAGAATAACATAGATGCCCTGGTTACAGGACCGATCAATAAATATAATATCCAGTCAGATAAATTCACGTTTGCAGGTCACACTGACTTTCTGATGTCCCGGTTTAAGGTCGAGGATGTGCTCATGTTAATGGTAAATGAATTATTCAGGGTGGGTGTTGTCACATCACATATACCACTGGCAAAAGTCAGTGAAAATGTTACGAAAGAAAGTATCTTAAGCAAATTGCGCATATTGAACAAGTCCCTGCTTATGGATTTTATCATACGTAAACCGCGGATAGCTATTTTGGGGCTGAATCCTCATTCTGGAGATAACGGAGTTATAGGCGATGAGGAGAAAAAGATTATAATACCGGCAATTAAGGATGCACGTGACGAAAATATTGCTGTCTTTGGCCCTTTTCCCGCAGACGGGTTTTTCGGGGCAGGAACATTTAAGAAATTTGATGCGGTACTGGCCATGTACCATGACCAGGGATTAATACCATTTAAAGCAATGACTTATGAAGGAGGAGTGAACTTTACTGCCGGCCTTCCGGTTGTAAGAACATCACCGTCACATGGTACGGCATATGAACTGGCAGGTAAGGATGAAGCACAACCCCATTCCTTCAGGAAAGCAATATACATGGCTTATGAGATATTCAACAACAGGGAAAATTATAAAGAGATATCAGGTAATGCCCTTAAATCAGAGGAATTGAAAGAGTCTTAAACTCAGGATAATTCTTTTATGCTTATAAAGAAATTATTATTTTCATACTTTAACTAAAACTTAATAAAATATTGTTTTAATATATGTATGAATTTTTAGAAGGAGAGATTATAGAAAAAAATCCGGCATATGCAACAGTTCTTATATCGGGTTGCTGTTACTTTGTAAACATTTCTCTTACTACATACACGCAGATACAGGAAATTAAAAATTGCAGGTTGTATATTCATCAGATTATACGTGATGACGCACATTCACTATATGGATTTTATACAAAACTTGAAAGAGAGATATTCAGGATGCTGATATCAGTGTCAGGCATAGGTGCAAATACAGCAAGACTTATGTTGTCATCACTTTCCCCGTCTGAAATTCAGAACGCAATTGTCAGCGGTGATGTGAATATTTTAAAAAGCATCAAAGGCATTGGAGCAAAGTCAGCGCAACGGGTTATTATTGATCTGAGAGATAAGGTGAGCAAGGAAGAAACAGGGGCGGAAATATTAACATTAAAGGACAATACTATAAGGGAAGAAGCGTTATCTGCATTAGTAATGCTGGGATTTAATAAGAATACAGTTAATAAAGTGGTGGGTAAGATACTTGCTGAAGAAAAAGATTTGGGAGTTGAGGATTTAATAAAAAAATCATTAAAACAATTATAGAAAACACTTTAAGCTTGTAGATTTGTTGAAAGGGGGCAAATATTTACATAGGATTTTTGTTTTTTTATTCTGGGTTTTATTTTTTTTATATTGCTATATAAGTAAATTATACTCCCAGGATGATTTTGTTCAGCCTGATAGGCGTGAATCGGGCGACACCACCGGATTAAAATATCCATTTAGTGACGAAATTCGCTATCCTTTTTCTAACACCGGAGTAGTATCCCCGTTAATTTTAGGCAATCCGTCAAATATTGAGACTTCAGTAGTATATGATCCCATTACTAACAGGTATGTTTTTTCAGAAAAAATTGGGAAAATGAACTATCGCCCGGCAAGTTCAATGTCATTTGACGAGTATCGTGAATATGAAACAGAAAGTTCAATAAAGGACTACTGGAGATTAAAATCACGTGAGGAGATAACTGCCCAGGCGCCTTCATTCATGGGTAAAATAAGGATGGGCGAGACTTTTGACAAGGTTTTTGGTACTGATGCTATTAATATTGTCCCGCAGGGTTCAGCTGAATTAGTATTTGGCTATAACAGATCAAGGATTGATAATCCTGCATTATCAGAAAGAAACAGACGCAACGGGGCTTTTACTTTTAAAGAAAAGATCCAGATGAACGTAACCGGTTCTATTGGCGATAAGATGGAGCTTGGAATAAATTATAATACTGAAGCTACTTTTGATTTTGAGAATAAAACAAAGCTGGAGTATACAGGAAAAGAAGATGAGATTATTAAAAAGATTGAAGCCGGAAACGTCTCATTGCCTCTTACAGGATCGCTTATTTCCGGAAGCCAGAGTCTATTCGGACTAAAAACCGAACTGCAGTTTGGGAAACTTACTGTTACCAATGTGTTCAGCCACCAAAGGGGAGAATCATCGTCGATAGAAGTAAGGGGCGGAGCACAAATCAGCGAATTTGAAGTAAATATTGACGAGTACGATGCTAACAGGCATTTCTTCCTGTCTCATTTTTTCAGGGACAACTATAACTCATGGATGGAATCCCTGCCATATATAACGTCCGGTGTTCGTATCGAACAGATTGAGGTGTGGGTTACCAATAAAACCAGCGAATTTGATAAGGATAACAGGAATATTATCGCTTTTATGGACCTGGGTGAAAGCTATGGCCCTGATTATATACCTAACTTTTTCGGTGACCCGGC
>CAZFHF010000109.1:0-9216 GCA_964518655.1 uncultured Bacteroidales bacterium
TGAATATTCGTTAACAACTTCCGGAATAAGTACTGCAATAATTGGCATAGGCCAGATTTCCGATGATCCTGCGCAATGCCAGCTCAGCCAGAATATTGAGGCTTCACAGGTAAAACCTGGTGCATTGAGCGAAACCGACAGGATAGAAATAGAAAAAACAGCCAACCAGGTTAAAAACGGGAAAACAAATTATTTCCAGATGGAAAAAGGCGGATTAACCCCGCCACAAAACACTAAAATTGAAATACTGAATGATCAGACAATAAGTCTTACCTGGAATACAGCATATGCCGGGGATAATCCAATTGATCATTATGAAGTGTGGAGAAACAATAATAATATAGGTTGGGTGGAACACCAGCCGCAGATATCTCCGGAACCATTTCAGTTTAATGATAATACTGATACATCTGCCAGAAATGAATATAAAATTGTTACGGTAGATAAAAAAGGCAGGAAATGTGACTCAGCAAAAATCATTACTATTTAATCAAATATTAATTGCCTTTAAATTAATAAAGAATTACTTTTTTATGAAATATCATCCCGTTAATATCCAGGTTTAATATGTAAATTCCATCGTTAAGCCTTGAAATATCAATTGAATTCTCAGGCATTATAATTCCCTGGGCAACTTTCTTTCCATCAATATTAAATAAAGTGTATATTATATTTGTGCATGTAGTCTTTTCTGTTATTACAGTAATACTTTTAGTAAAAGGATTAAAGTTTATATAAATTCCCTCATCCTTTATTATAGTATTATTATAGGTTGGAAGTGTTGATTTTATTTCTTCAATGATACTCGCATTAACCCAATAAATATCCATATTCTGTCCTCTTTCTTCCCTTGTAAAAAACAGGTACTTACCGTCATGTGTCACTCGGGGGCCATATTCATCATCACTTGTATTTATTGACAGTCCCATGTTTACCGGATCAGTCCAGGAACCATCATCATTTTCAAAACAAATCCATAAATCCCATCCTCCCTGTCCCCCGGAACGTGTTTGTGAAATAAATATCAAATAACTCTCATCAGGTGACATATAAGGCTCACTTTCTCCGCTTCCTGTTTTAATTAATTCACCAAGATTTTCAACATCTGAATATATGCCGCCATTTAGTTCAGATCTGAAAAGCCATGATCCTCCAATTCCACCACCACGTTTGGATTTAAAGTATAAAGTCCCGTTACTGGTAACACATACCGAACCATCAGCCGCGCTACTATTTACGGGTTCATCCAATTGAACAGGTTCTAACCAGCTTGTATCTGATATTCGTTCAATCATCCATATATCAGTACTTGCTGAAGGGGGCCTGTTTGAAGAAAAAAACATTTTTTGCCCATCAGGGGAAATAAATGACTCCCAATTAATATGATTATTATTGGAAAAGGCAGGTGTGTCTGGTTCTGGCCAGACGCCATCCTGCACTTTTATATGTAAAATCTTTCCTGCACTCCATGCAGCATTGGTTACTGTGAAAAACAGTTCCTTTCCGTCAGGTGAAAAAGCAGGATATGTCTCAAATCTGTCTTCAAGAGAAATGATGCCGGGAGCAAAGATTTCCGGCATCATCCCGGGCGGATCCTGACCTAAATATGTGCTGTCATTTGAAATCAAGTGTCCGGGGAAAAATGATATAATTGAAAGTTGCAGAAATAAAGATCTTAATTTGCAGACCGTTATAATTTTCATAATAAACCTCCTTTGATTTTTTTAACAAGTATAATTTAAGGAGGAATCATAATCGACCAAATGGATGAACTTTGACCTTTCTATATAATTTTGGAATTATTGATTTATGTACTTTTAGTCACTGCTATGAAACTTCTTCTGTATTCTTTTGGAGTTATCCCGGTAACTTTCTTAAAAGCACTGTTGAATGTTGCTTTAGTGTTAAATCCGCTTTCGTAAGCAATGCCAAGAACGGTATATTTATTATAACCTGAATCTTGAAGAAATCGTTTACTTTCATTAACACGGTAAAAATTAATGAAATCAAAAAAGTTCTTTTGAAATGACTCATTAATTACCTGTGAAAGGTGTTTTGGCGATATAGATAATTCCTGTGCCAAATCATTGAGACTTAAGGTCATATTTAGATATGGTTTTGTTGTCTCCATTAAAATTACTAATCTTTCCTTATATTGTATTTTTATATCATCTGACAAAACAGAATTTTCATATTTTCTGTTTCTGGTAAAAATCTCAGGTTTTTTTAAGGCAAAAAAGACAATGGTATTAAAGAATATGAATAAAGCCATAAAATAAGTTGAAGCCGTGTATGCACACCATGTTCCGTCATCTGAGAAAAATCCAAAAAAGAAAGACTGAAATTTAGCCGCCCACAAAACTATATACCCTCCAATTAAAAATTTCATCCATGCTATTTGATATTTATTAATATTCTGAAAAAAAGTACGTGCTGTCAGACCATGCCTTTTTAGTAAAATCATTGCTAAAATGAGATAGAGTAAATTCTGTAATAGAAAAACACTATTATTCAAAAAGTCAATAAAGGTACCCCAGATAACAAATCGTGGAATAGAAATGAATTTATATATTGTATATAAAGTGATTAATGAATATGGCAATATATGTATTATAATATGCTTTCTGAAAACAGCATCTTTGAACAATAATGATAGTATATAAAAATAAAAGAGGGGAGCTAATAAAAAGGATAAATAACTAACAAGAACTATTATTTTATGGTAATCATTAAAATACTTCCATATACCGTAACTAAACATGAAATTACATGTTAGTATTACAGCAAAAATAAAAAGCCATGCAGATAAGATCCTGTTACTGACTTTTATGCCTTTCTTATTTGAAATTAGAAAAACTGATATTAAGAGTGCCTGGAGTATTGAAACAATGCAAAAAATATGCAGAATATGTAATTTCATTTATTGTTAATCTCTGTCAGGTTAACCATATAAATCCTTATAGTATATGATAACCAGAACAGGATATTCCCTAAAATCTATAATATTACCAGTTTCCTGACAACCAGATTACCTTCGCCAATTATACATACCAGGAATGTCCCCTTATAATAATCAGATAATTCTATTATATATTCCAGGTTTTCTCTTTTAATATCTCTTTTATATATTAGCTGGCCTTTTGTTGAAAATATTTCAATTTTGTCAGTTATAAAACCAATACCGGAATAATCTATCAATACCTTTCCTGTTACAGGATTAGGATAAATCATGATTTCCGGGTACTCGTGGATTTTATCTGCAGAAGCTGTACTGTTAACTGTTATAAACAATACAAATAATCCTTTTGATGTATCATTTGAAATTTCAAGTCTTACCTCGAACCTGCCGGCTTCAGTATATTCATGCACAGGGTTTTGTTCTGTGCTGGAGTTCCCGTCACCAAAATCCCATAACCACGAGGTAGGATCACCTTCTGATTCATCAGTAAAACATACTGTCAGTGGTACTTCGCCGGATATAATATCAGCCGAGAACCGTGCCGGGAGCTCGGAAGTGCCGGTTGAATCGTTAACCTCCTGTAAACAGCGAAATCCAACCCTGGTTTTTCTGTAGCTTCTCCCTCCGGCGGCATTAGAACGGAAAGCACTGCGAAGCGTGCCCATGACCATCTGGCGATCATTATCCGTCCAGAATGAACCGCGCATTGTGCCCCATCCGTTTTCCCCTTCAGCAGGCCCTTTTGGATTGCAATACGGAGATACTGAATAATAATCAAACTGCCACCAGTCACTGCACCATTCAAAGATATTACCTGCCATATCATAAGCACCATAAGGAGATGAATTATCATGAGTGGTAAAATTTTCATATGTCCTGCCATCGTAAAATCCCACAGGTGTCACTCCGGGAGCTATCTCCAAATGATCATACCTCTCGTAAGGATCACCGCTCCTGTAATAATTCGCATAAGTGCTGTCAATATTATTTCCCCATGGATACCTTCTCTGGTCAGTCCCCCTGGCCGCTTTTTCCCATTCAGCTTCAGTAGGGATCCTGTAGGTTTTTCCTGTTTTTTTTGACAACCAGCTGCAGTATGCATTTGCTTCATAAAAAGTGACTCCAACCACAGGAAAACTGTCATTTCCGGCAATACCCCCACCCCTGTAAAGTGCATTATCCCAATATAAAGGCTTGTCGCCCCAGTCACCGTAACCGCCAAAAGCCCAGTAAGTTGAATCATGATAACCCCCGTCTTCTATGAATTTCTTATATTCACAGTTTGGTAATTCATATTTTCCAATGTAAAACGAATCAAGATATACCTGATGTACAGGTAACTCCCATGTTTCCCCCTCATTAAAATTATCCCCCATTAAGAATTCTCCTGCCGGCACCAGTAAATAATCACCAAATCCATTATTTATTACAGGCCGGGTATTTGCTGAAAAATGGTATATTCCTGAAATTATCAGAAAATAAAAAGATACTCTAAGTGTTTTCATTTTATTATTTGTTTTATAATATCTATTAAGGTTATAATACATTTTTATAATTACTTTCCCCATGGATATATCTCCATAGAACCGATAATGTTAATAAAACGAAAATTTTATATCGACCTCATAGATAAAGTGGTACCAATTTTTCTTAATAATGAAAAGTGGAATTTACTTTTTGTTATTTTTATACTCTGAAGGAACCTGCCCGGTATGCTTTTTAAACGCCCTGTTAAATGCGGATTTTGAATTAAATCCGACTTCATAGGCAATCTGAAGAATATTCATATTATTTTCTGTGAAATTCTTTAAATAGTGTTGAGACTCCCTTACACGGTATGAATTTATAAAATCATAAAAATGCAGATTAAAAGTCTCATTTATGATCTGAGATAAGCAATAGGTATTTATGCATAATGCTTCCGAGAGATCAGATATTGTTATCGAAGGATTTAAGTATGGTTTCTTATCCTCCATATATTCAACCAGCTTATTTATGAATACCTTTTTTTCTTTGTCCGTCAACCTGGATTTCTGATATTTTCTTAAAAATATTTCAGGCCTTTTGAAAGCTGTAAAAGCTATTGTATAAATAAATACAAATGCAACCACAGAGTAAAGGATAATTTTCAGGTCATTAATAACAAATAATCGTAGTATGCTTGTTAGAACAAAAGTATGTATCTCAGCTATCCATACCACTATATATCCGAATATAAATATTCTAAGCCATATAAATTTTGACCTGTCAATCTTTTTCAGAAGTGAAATATTCCTTAAAATTATGGTTAGGGAAATCACGAGGTATATTAAACTTTGTGCCAGTATAGCCACGCTGTTGGCATACCAGAAGTATGAATCGTATATTCTAATCCTTGGATTACTTAATAACCAGATGAAAAGATAAATACTTGCCGTAAAAAAAGGTATTAGATGCAGCAGGTATTTTACCCTTAGTGCAAAATCATTATTTATTATTGACCTGGAATAAAAATAAATCAGAGGGCCTGCAAGGAATGAGAGCTGGAACAAAGCATATACAACTTTATGATATCGAACAAATATACTCCATGTGCCATAAGTTTGCGTAAAAACACAGATAACCAGTATAGCAAAAACAAACAGTATAGCAGAAAATATCCTGTTACTTAAGTTAGTTCTGTTTTTTTTATTTAAGAAAATTATCCCCAGAAATAATGACTGTAAAATTGTTATTATAATAGCAATATGTAACAGGTTGAATTTCATGGTTTAAATATGATTTCAGAACACTACTCTTTGCAAGATATTCCCGACGGTCCCTATCTTGGTCAGACTCCGCCCGGGGCAGAACCGGAAGTTTTTGCACCCGGTATAATTTCTGTTGATGCTATCCCTGAATTAGGAATTACATTCTCACCTGACGGAGAGTACCTGTTTCTTATCAGGGGGAATGATTTTGCAGGTTTTAACGTATACTGGGTTAGTGCAGTAATTATTGAAGAATTAAAACCTGAGTCTGTAAATAGCATTAACTAAATAAAAATAATCAGATTATAAATTTAGTACAAATTTATCCTAATCCTTTCAAATCCTCAATAACCATTCAATATAATTTACTCTACCCTGGTTATATGATGTTAAAAATTTATAATCCTGTCGGACAGGAAATAGAAACATTGGTAAATGGATTTCAAACACCAGGTGAACATGAAGTGATTTGGCAATCAAAAGAACTACCAGTTGGAACATATTTCTGCAGGCTCCAAACTAGTGATTATAATGAAACAAAAATATTGATAGTGAAAAAATAACATGACTATCGGAAAATTGATTATCTTATAATCGGAATGCCTTTACAGTTGATTATTGGTAATGTTATAATTCTTCCTGTTACTTTATCCCCTGATTTATTATTAAAAGGCTGTCCCATCTCAAGAAAGCCGGTGTTTCCTGCCTTAAGCTTTTACTGTAAAAATAGGGACAGCGCCCGGGCGCTGTTCCCTTTTTTCTAAAGTTTTACTGCTTTTTTTGTAATTGTTTCCAGCTTATTGCTTATTCTAAAGTAATAAACACCTGTTGGAAAGTCTGAGAGGTCTATATTTATGTTATTAAAATCATTCCTTACATTCCTTTTCATTATAACAGTTCCTGCACAATTTAGAATTTCAACATTAATATTCATCGCTTCTTTGGAATTCATGCGGATTTGAAAAATATTATAAGCCGGGTTGGGATAAATTGATAATTGCCTGAGGGCGGAATTTATATTTTGTATTGCAGTTGGCGGTTCATTCTCTACTGTATCAATTTCGCTCAGGGCAACAAATTCCCAGTCAAGTTTTCCTGAGTCCAAATTGTGTGATAAAAGGATAACGAAATTATTCTCATCAGTAAATGATCCTTTCAAGCCTGATGCCAGAAAATAAATACTGTCTTCCGGGAAGTATTCAATATTAATATCTGTTCTGTCTCCTGCCACGCATAGTACTTCAATGCCTTTGTTCTTGGCTTTCTGAAGGTTAGGATATACCTCATCATAGAAGTTTGAATGGCTTATATTGCTGGTGCTTGAAGCAACTGAATCCAATAGATATGCAAGATCATCATTATCTATCATCCATAAAATTTTATGATGCAACAGGATCAAATAATCAGAATTCTCTATAGTATCTGTAACATCCTGAATCATCTTTAACTGATCTCCGGTGAAATCAGGTGAATCCAGCTCAGTGTCGAGCACGAGGAATGTTACATTATTCCTGGTAAAAGCATAATAACGGGGTTTCTTTGTAAATTCCAGGAGGCTGTTAACATTGCTGACATCATGATTACCTAAAGCCCAATGTGTATTTTCATCCCCCAGATTAAAGATTTCGTCACAATATTCCAGTGTACTGATTTCCTGTGAAGTATGCCATGTCAGATCCCCTCCAAGCAAGAGTAGTTCATATTTTGAATAGTCAATTTTTTCAACCGTTTTCAGTACATATTCGCCCGGCTGTTCATCACTCCTGGGATGCCCGATAAAAATATATGTTTTAATAGTATCTTCCTGTGAAAAGGACGATATAAAGGGATTAATAATAAAGATTAAAAGGAACAATTTTTTCATTTATAACCGTTTTTCTATCAAAAAAGGGGCAACGCCAAGAGGGGACAGCACCGGGGTGCAGACCCGGGGCGCTGTCCCTTTTTTATTAATGATTTATTATCATCCTCATTGTCTTAACCGGTCTGCCGTCAACCTTTATAGTATACAAATATACTCCGCCTGACAGGCTGCCGGCGTTAAATTCTACTGAATATCTATCGGCATCCTGATACTGATTCACCAGTGATGCTATCTCATTGCCAAGAATATCATAGACAGTTATATTAACATAGCTTCTTGCAGATATTGAATAGGTGATCGTTGTTGATATACTGAACGGGTTAGGATAATTCTGGTAAAGTATGTCCGTTTCAGTATCAGTTATTATGTTGTCATCAACGCTCACAATTGTTCCGTTTGCCCTGCCCGGTGATCCGTGCAATTGTGCTGAAGCTTCCCAGTTCCATCCGATATCATTATCCAGGTCCGTATTTGTAAGTTCCATTGAATATCCCATTCCGTCGGCAAGGAACGGCCATGGAGATTCGTCTTCATAATAAACTGAATCGATAAGTGAATCATCCTGTGCATATAGTCTTATAACTTCACCGCCATTGCTGAATTTGAATCCCATATCTCCGAACAGTTCGCTTACTCCTGATACCAGGCTGCTAAATGCAGTTACCTCCTCGCAAACAACAATATAACTATTTGCCCCTATTTCAAATCCATTTGGAAAATGATATGTATTATCCTCATTTGAATCTTTGAGGTACCAACCGGTCATATCAACAACATAGTCGCGGCGGTTGTATAGCTCAACCCAGTCTCCCATGTTAAAGTCATCTGCTGAATTGTAATTGATCTCATTTATAAGAACTATCGGTTCATCAGGTGAAACCTCCTCATAGAAATAGGCTGTAACAGACATTTCACCATCAAGGGTGATCTCTATCTCCTGTGTGTAGAAAGTTTCATCTCCTCCACCGTCTGAAACAATCCAGTGGGAAAAGCTGTAACCTAAGGCAGGCAGGGCCTTCAGTCTTACTGGCACCCCTCTGAAGTATTCTCCGTCATATCCTCCGCCAGGAATTCTTCTGTTGTATAATTTTACAGAACCTCCGCCTTCTATATCCGTGTCAATGGATAAATTATCCATTACGCCCAGACCGAATTTATCAACAAGATGCTGAAGTGCATACGGAGGGCGTTCTTCGGAAAAAACCCGCAATGTATCAACAAAACCAAGCCATTCTTCCAGTGACTCGAATGTTGGCAGCTGCCATGATTCATTGCTGTCAGGATCCAGCTGATCTCCCCATCTTACTGTATGCCTGGGTATTTCGGGTGCCATCATGGCCTCAAGGCTGTCAATATGGTGGATAAGACGTTCAGGATCAAATGTCGTGCTCAGATGGTATGCGTATATCTGAATAAAGTTATTTTTAAAATCATTATTTTCCAGAAGTTTTCTTAACAACAATGTTGACCAGGGTGGATTGGGCCAGCTGCCACCGTTTGTTGCCGTAGCTAATGCAAGGGTGTTTGTCCCTATACGGTGTTCCATAAAGCACTGGTCCTTATCATAATTGAACCACCTCCATCTTGTGTAGTTGCCTGTATTTGAACTCCAGAACTTTATGTTATTGCCCGGCCAGTCGACTTCTCCAAGATAAATATTCGCT
>CAZFHF010000110.1:0-4649 GCA_964518655.1 uncultured Bacteroidales bacterium
ACCCGCAACCAGCGACCCGCAACCAGCGACCCGCAACCAGCGACCCGCAACCAGCAACCCGCAACCCGCAACCAGCAACCCGCAACCAGAAATACTCCATACTCTAAATAGTGAACTTTATGCTTTAAACTTCAAACAATATTTGTTATTTTGTTCCCAAATTCCCAATCGATATGCAGAAGGCAAATGATTTCTTTTTACTGATAGACAGGTTTCTGGCAAGTTCCAACTGGTTTGCATTTCTGCTGTTGGGGACAGGTTTATTTTTTACATTTTACCTCTTCTTCCCCCAGATCCGTTATTTCAGGCATGCTTTAAGAATTGTCACAGGCAGATATGATCGCAAGGGTGACAAGGGTGACACATCGCATTTCCAGGCATTGGCTACGGCTTTATCCGGGACGGTTGGCACTGGTAACATTGCAGGCGTGGCACTTGCAATACATATAGGGGGGCCGTCTGCATTATTCTGGATGCTGGTTACGGCAATGCTTGGCATGACAACAAAATTCGTTGAAGTAACATTATCGCATAAATACAGGAAGGTTACTGACGACGGGACCATATCAGGCGGACCGATGTATTATATGAAGGAAAGGATGAATATTAAGTTACGAAGCGGGAAACTGCTCAGGACAGGAGCTGTCATTGGCGGCTTTTTTGCTGTCGCGACGATATTTTCATCTTTCGGCACAGGTAATATGCCGCAGATAAACAGTATCTCCAACTCCATGTTTTCAACTTTCGGAGTTAAGCATATCTTCACTGGAGGCATTCTGGCCATCCTGTTAGGACTGGTGATAATAGGAGGCATAAAAAGAATAGCAAAAGTGACATCAAGGCTTGTTCCTGCTATGGCTATAATCTATTTCGCAGGAGCTTTATCTGTACTGATATTAAATTATGATAAGATTATTCCTTCGGTATTAGATGTATGTACAAATATTTTTACAGGTTCTGCAGCAACAGGAGGTTTCCTGGGTGCAGGATTTATATATGCTTTTAAAAGAGGCGTGGCAAGAGGGTTATTCTCAAATGAGGCAGGGCAGGGATCTGCACCTATAGCGCACGCAGCTGCACGTGCGCACGAACCTGTTTCCGAGGGTCTTGTAGCCATACTCGAACCATTCATCGATACAATAATTATTTGCATGCTTACAGGTCTTACTATCCTGTCATCCGGAGTGTGGAAAGAAAAAGTTGTGAATCGTTTTCAGTATACTGATCTTGAAATTCTTGCCGGTAAATTTGAAGATACTCATAAACATGACAAGGACATTATATTTAAACATATTCACAATATTGAAAAACTACCTCTTTTTGAGGGGGAATTGATAGTTGAAGAGGGTATAATAAAAGATGAGATAACTGTAATACATGCTGAATCTGTGGCTGACGAAATAAAAATCCTGGACAACAGTGAGGGTGATGTTTATAATGGGACAATCGTGGTATCAGGAGGAAGAATAGAAGAGTCAGGTGAATTTTATTTTGAAGGGAGGTCGCTCATTCACAGTGCGCCACTCACTGCTGAAGCATTTAAGCATGGGATTCTGGGTGACCTGGGGCAGTATATAGTATCAATCGGACTGCTGTTGTTTGCTTTCTCAACAGCAATATCATGGTCATATTACGGTGACAGGGCTGTTACTTACCTGTGGGGATCCAAATATGTTATGGCATACAGGTTTTTATATGTTGCCGGCTTTTTCACGGCATCTTTTATTGACACAACAGTTATATGGTCATTTTCATACATAACCATTGCATTAATGACAATACCAAACTTGTTTGGAATGTTGATTTTAAACAAAGAAGTAAAATATACTGTAAAACAATACTGGCTGTTATTCAGAAAGGAATACCCGGGAGAAAAATCGCCAGGGTATTAGTTCTTTAATGCATCTATAATCTTCTGTTCCAGCTCGTCAGACAGTTCCGGATTATCTGTAAGAAGAGCCTTAACAGCATCACGTCCCTGCCCTAACTTTGTATCACCATAGCTAAACCATGAACCGCTTTTTTTTATGATCTCATGTTCAACTCCCAGATCAACTAATTCTCCGATTCTTGATATTCCCTGTCCGTAAAGGATATCAAACTCAGCCTTGCGGAATGGAGGAGCCAGCTTGTTTTTTACAATCTTAACCCTGGCACGGTTCCCCATTATCTGCTCACCTTCTTTAATCTGAGTAATACGCCTGATATCAATCCTTACTGTAGCATAAAACTTCAAAGCATTTCCTCCGGTTGTGGTTTCAGGGTTGCCGAACATCACACCTATCTTTTCCCTAAGCTGGTTTATGAACATACAGCAGGTATTTGTCTTGTTAATATTGGCAGTGAGCTTTCTCAATGCCTGAGACATTAACCTTGCCTGAAGTCCCATTTTTGAATCACCCATTTCACCTTCGATCTCGGCTCTCGGAGTAAGGGCTGCAACAGAGTCAATGACAATAATATCAATAGCGCCTGAACGAATCAGGTGATCAGTAATTTCCAGAGCCTGTTCTCCGTCATCCGGCTGTGAGATCAGGAGGTTTTCAACATCAACGCCCAGCTTCTGAGCATAGAGGCGGTCAAATGCATGCTCGGCATCAATAAATGCAGCTATCCCCCCCGCTTTCTGAGCTTCTGCTATAGCATGTATTGCCAGGGTTGTTTTGCCTGATGCTTCAGGTCCGTATATTTCAGTAACTCTCCCCCGCGGATAACCTCCTACACCCAGAGCAATATCCAGAGCTATGGAGCCCGAAGGTATTGATGGTACATCAACAATAGCGTTATCCCCAAGTTTCATAATCGAACCTCTGCCGTAATCCTTCTCAATCTTACCCAATGTAAGTTCCAATGCTTTTAGCTTTTGTTTTTTAATTTCATCAGCAGTTTCTTCTTTTGCCATTATAAGAGCTTTTATATTGTGGATAATAAAATATATGCTATTCCGTACCAACCGCCATGTTATCCCGAATATGAGAGGATAAAGCTGCTAATTGCATTCTGTTAATCTATACCAAGTCCTTCCAAAATCTGCTTTGTGTGGTTTTTTGTATCTACCTTTGTAAATACTTTTTCAATAACTCCCCCCTCATTGATAACAAATGTTGTTCGCAGAACACCTTCGTAAGCCTTACCGTACATCTTTTTCATACCCCATGCGCCGTAATCTTTTAATATCCGCTTTTCTGTATCAGCAATAAGGTGAAAAGGCAGATTATATTTCCCGATAAATTTAGAATGTGATTTCTCGTTATCAGGACTGACTCCTATGACCTCGAATCCCCTTTTTATAAGATCATCATAGTTATCCCTCAGGTTACATGCTTCGAGTGTGCAACCCGTGGTATCATCTTTAGGATAAAAATATAAGATAACTTTCTTGCCTAGCAAGTTATTAAGACTAATAGTTTTACCATCCTGATCCTGGCCTGTAAAATCAGGTGCTTTGTCTCCTTCGTTTAATTTTTTCATAGCTTTCTTGGTTTAGTAAAAATACAAATTATGATCTGAATAGAAATAAAATGATGGAAATACTTTTCCGAATGGTTATTAACATTCTATGTTAATTAATGTTCAATTTATAGCCTGATTTCTATAACTGTATTGCCTGAATGAACAGAATAATATTATAATACAAGGGTATTCATAATTTGTAAGATCGGATCATCTCCCTTTTCCCTGAAGGGCCGGGAATTTCCGCCACATTGAATCCAACCGACTGAAGAGTTCTTTTTACTGTTCCTTTAGCACAATATGTAACAAGTATTCCATTTACTGATAAGTTATCATATATTCTTTGAAATATATCCCTGCTCCACATCTCAGGTTGTTTGTCAGGAGCAAAAGCATCAAAGTATACCAAATCGTATTGAACGGGAAACTCATATAGGGTAATGTCAGATTTTATTTTTGTCAGTTTAAAATTATCAGCCAGTTTAATCTCATTATTCCACGGTTCGTCATGTATTCTGTAAAACAGGTCTTTTAACTTTTTATTTAATTCAAGCACATCAGGATAATTAAGCTGTTTTATAATATTTGAATCCAGAATATAATTATCAATGGAATAATAACAAATTTCCATGCCTGATCGTGTTGCTTCAATTATTGTTAAAAGGGTATTCAGACCGGTTCCGAAACCAACTTCAAATATTTTGACATTATTTATCCCAAGGGATTTTAAACCGGCATTTATGAATACATGCTTTGATTCCTGTATTGCACCGAACATTGAATGATAGTGCTCATTTAACTCAGGAACATAAAGTGTATGCGAATTATCTTTTGTTATGATTAATTCCCTGTCCATAATTCAAAAATATAAATAATTGCACTTGATTTTTTTCTTCCGTAAAAAAATACAGTTCAACATTGAATTTCCACAGTTCGGCAACATAAATTTTTTAACCTATTAATTAAGAATAATATTTGATGCGAAATTAAAATATGAATCATGAAGATCTTTCTAATGTTTACGCTAATTTTTACAATAAGTACCGGGATCAGAGCTCAGTCTGTTGTCACAGGAAAGGTTTCGGATAAAAAAGGAGAACCTCTGACAGGTGCAAACATTTATTTTAAAGGCACTTATGAAGGTTGCACAACTGATGGCGAAGGTAAATTTGTTTTGGAAACCAACCTTACCGGTA
>CAZFHF010000110.1:4659-9211 GCA_964518655.1 uncultured Bacteroidales bacterium
AATTATGAAAGTGAGATAGAACTGAATAATTCAAATATAAATCTGGATATAGTATTAAAGGAAAGCAGCAATTCCATAAATGCAGCGGTAATAAATGCAGGTTTTTTTGAGGCCAGTGATAATAAAAAAGCCGTTTTACTTAAATCACTGGATATTGTCACCACAGCCAGTTCGGAAGGGGATATTTACGGGGCGGTAAATACCCTTCCCGGCACACAGGCTGTGGGCGAGACCGGCCGTTTGTTTGTCAGGGGAGGTGCTGACTATGAGACAAAAACATTCATGGACGGAATGCTTGTGCAGAGCCCTTATACTTCTAATCAGCCCGATATACCTGTAAGAGGAAGGTTTTCACCTTTTCTTTTCAATGGCATGATATTCAGCACAGGGGGTTACTCTGCCGAATATGGCCAGGCCCTGTCATCAGCTCTTGCTCTTAATACAAATGCACTGGCAGAGGAAGATGTCACGAGTATCTCGCTGTTATCGGTAGGATGCGGGCTATCCCATACCAAAAGATGGGAAAACACATCAATCTCCGGCTCAATGGATTACTATAACCTTACACCCTATTTCAGATTATTAAAACATGACCTTGACTGGGAAAAAGAGCCTGAATCTATTGGCGGAACAATGGTATTCAGAAAAAAAATAAGGGAAGAAGGAATGATAAAAACATTCGGTTCATTCACCCACTCTAAAAGCAGTCTTTACTACCCCGATTATACATCGAACACTGATAACCTGATAGGCCTGATGAATGATAATTTATATTTCAATACTACATACAGTGACATGCTTAACGATAAGTGGATGATCAAGGGAGGGGCTGCCTATAATCTTTGCAGGGAAAACATTGATATAAACAACAACAGGGTGGATGATGACATAAGGGCTTTTCAGGCACGTCTGTCATTTGTTAACTACATGTCCGATAATATTACTGTAAAATTTGGCAGTGAGATATTAAGAAGTGATTATGAACAATTATACTATCAAACTGAAACGAATTCCGACTACAAGCTGGATTTCAACAATAGCATATCAGCACTTTTTGCCGAATGTGATCTGAAAGGGGGAAGCAGGATAGCCGGCCGTATAGGAGGCAGGATAGAGAATTCCATATTACTTAACGAGACCAAAATAGTCCCAAGATTATCTGTTGCCTATAAAACAGGCGACAAGAGCCAGGTGTCTCTTGCTTACGGCTTATTTTACCAGGCCCCGCAGAATGATTATCTCAAATTTAATGACCGGCTTAGGTCTGAAAAAGCTGCTCATTATATTATGAATTACCAGTACCGGAATAATAACCGGACATTAAGGATCGAAACTTACTATAAAGATTACGATAAACTGGTCAAATACGATGATCCGGATTCATATGCTCCTCAGTCTTACAATAACCTGGGGCATGGTTATGCCAGGGGAATTGACATATTCTGGAGGGATCAAAAAACCTTCACTAATACGGACTACTGGATTTCCTATTCATTTATTGATACAAAACGGGATTTTAAAAATTATGAAGAATCAGCCACACCCACATTTGTTTCAGATCATAACCTGTCTTTTGTATTCAAGTACTGGATATCAAAACTTAATAGCCAGGTAAGTCTTACATACAGGTTTGCCAGCGGCAGGCCCTACTATAATCCTAACACTGAGACTTTCCTTGGAGACAGGACAAAGGCGTACCAGAACCTTAGTTTTAATACCAGCTACCTTACACAACTGTTTGGGAATTTTACTATCGTTCATCTTTCAGTTAATAACCTTTTTGGCTTTAAAAATATTTTCGGATATACCTATAACAGTGAACCGGATGCCAACGGTATTTTTGAGGCACATCCTGTCAGTCCATATGCAAAAAGGACTTTTGTCATAGCAATTTTCATATCTTTAAAATAAATATTAACTATCATGAAAAAATTTGTATTATACGCGGTTGTTTTTTTGTCTTTAAATGTATCCGCACAAAGCAGGGGTTTTTATACTCAAATGGGATATACTGTCGATGAAATGAATAAAATAGAAAAACTGGATGATTTTCTTAGTGTTGCCAACAAGTTTGAACGGATAGCTGAAGCAGAAGGAGATCAATGGCTGCCTTATTATCATATGAGCTATATTTATATCATCCTGGGATTTAAACAGGAAGAAGCTGCAGCAGCTGAACAGTATATAAATATTGCACAGGAGAACATAGATAAAGCTATGAAGCTTTCACCTGATGAATCGGAGTTATATGTACTTCAGGGATTCCTGTACCAGGCAAAAATTGTAGCAGACCCTCAGACAGGAGGACAAATATACGGGCCTAAAGCAGCAGAGGCTTTTCAGAAAGCAATAGAGCTTGATGAAAATAATCCGCGTCCTTATTACTTGATGGGAATGAACCTGCTTTATACTCCCGAAGCATATGGAGGAGGAGCTCAGGCAGCATGCCCTTTATTGGCTACTGCCAAAGAGAAATTCGAAAAATTTACTCCTGTAAGTGAAATTTATCCGAACTGGGGAGAAGAATATAACCAGCAGCTGCTGGAAGAATGCAATAAATAAGATCAAACGCTATTGAAGCATTTCCGGGATAATGTAAGTAATGAGTACTATTAAAATCAAAGAGAAATGAAATTAACAGGTAAAAGAATTTTAAATCATTTATTAGGTCTCCTTGTAGTATTCCTGATATCATTATTAATCTCTTACGGATTTGTTGGACCGGATTTATTAGGCTCTTTAAGTACATTTCTGGTAAACATAAGTCTGGGATTATTAATTGGTATCTCATTCTGGAAAGGGAATGAATTTCTGGGTAAATATGCAAAGCATAAGTTTTCATGGACCCAAAATCCGAAGAGGGCTTTTGTGAAATCCCTGGTGTTACTCCTGGGATACGGATTATTCATATGTTTCCTGTATCCGTTGATATTTTACAAATTTGTTTTTAAAGTGCCTTTAAACAAATGTATTGATACTCTAATATGGATCGCCCTGTTTAGCCTTATTGCTGATTACATCATAATATCGGTTTTCTATATCAATATTATTCTTAACCGTTGGAAAAAAACCATAGAGACGGCAGAACAACTAAAGCGTGAAAACTTAATAGCACAGTATGAGACATTAAAAAACCAGGTGAATCCTCATTTTCTTTTTAACAGCCTGAATACCATATCAACACTTATTACAAAGGATCCTGAAACAGCTGACAGGTTTGTAAAACAGCTTTCGGAAGTTTACAGGTATGTTCTTGAGTTTAAGGATAAGGAACTGGTAGACATATCAACAGAACTTAAATTCATTGATTCATACTTATATTTGCATAAAATACGATTTGGTGATAATCTTGTAATAAAAAATAATATTAAGGGCGGCGATTTTTATATCGCTCCCCTTTCTATTCAGATATTAGTTGAGAATGCAGTGAAACATAATATAATATCTGATAATAAACCATTGACAATAGAAATGTATCTCGAAGAATTTTATTTAATTGTTGCCAACAATCTGCAAAAAAAGAAAATCCTGGAAAGTAAGGATAAGATAGGCCTTGATAATATCAAATCGAGGTACCAAATATTGAGCGATAAACCGGTAATTATTGAAGAATCTGATGAAAAGTTTGTTGTCAAGATACCATTAATATATACGTCAAAGCATGACCACATTAATAATTGAAGATGAGAAGCTTGCTGCTGAAAAACTAATTGAGCTTATTCACAGGTATGACAGCAGGATTGAAGTTAAAGAAATTCTTGATTCCGTTGACAAAAGTGTTAAATGGTTCAATTCTAATCATCATCCTGATTTGGTCTTTATGGATATCCAGCTTGCTGACGGACTGAGCTTTGAGATTTTTGAACTGACAGAAGTAAAAAGTCCTGTAATATTTACTACTGCTTATGATGAATATACAATTAAGGCTTTTAAGGTAAACAGCGTGGATTATTTATTAAAGCCTGTTGATTTGAATGATCTCGCTGTTGCCATTGAAAAGTATAAAACAAATTTCGGGCCTAAGGCACAGAAGGAATTCAGGCCGGGATTTGAAATATACGACCGGTTAATAAATCAGCTTACCAACTCCTACAAAAACAGGTTCGTTGTTAAAGTGGGAGTGCACATCAGGTCATTGCCTGTTGAAGAAATAGAATATTATTATACTTGTGAAAAGAGCACATTTATATGTACTATAGAGGGAAAGAATTATGCTGTGGATTATTCCCTGGAACAGATCGAAAAACTTATTGATCCGGAGTTATTCTTCCGCATCAGCAGAAAGTTCATAATAAATCTGAATGCGATAAAGGATATTATAGCATATTCCAATAGCCGCCTGAAGATAATACTTAAAAATCCTCCGGATGAAGATGCAATTGTGAGCAGGGAAAAAGTCAGGGAATTTAAGAAGTGGCTGGACAGATAGCAAAATATTAAAGTGTTTTAAGATGTTTTTCAACAGCATGCATTAGCCACATTGTGGTAGATGTAGCACCGAAAATCCCTACACTCTCGTTTCTGTTAAACCACTCTTTTTTAACTTCATTAA
>CAZFHF010000111.1:0-9207 GCA_964518655.1 uncultured Bacteroidales bacterium
CTGGATACCGTATTTACTGATCCTGACGGGGACAGCCTGGTTTATTTTATGAATAACAGCAATCCGGAAATTCTGGCAGTAAATGAAAACGGATCTGAGTATGAATTGATACCCCTTAGCCATGGTATGACAATAGTAGATATCCGCACTGAAGATCTGCGTGGCAGTATTGCCACTGACACTTTTAATGTTATAGTAAGCGAGCCGTCAAACATAATAATATTTAATAAACAGTCCGGATCAATCCTTATATACTACCCCAATCCTTTTAAAAACTCAATGGTTCTCAGATATGAACTCGATAAGAGCAGTGATGTGGTTATCACACTATACAATCAATACGGAGAGGCAGTCAGGACTCTTGTATCCGGATATCAGCCGCAGGGTGCCAGGGAGGTACAAATAAATGCAGAAGACCTGCTTCCGGGATTATACTTCTGCAGGATGGTGATAGACAATAAGATCCTTGAGGTGATAAAGATGGTTGTTGTGAAATAGCAGGTAAAATTCCAAACATATTTAAGTCATTTAGAGTTTGTGATTTATTTATTCTCCATTAAAAAGGTATTTGATGGGTTTGCCAAAGGAATTTAGTTAATAATTAATTTTCTTGTTGTTATACTGAAATTTTCGGTAATTCTGATAAAATATAGTCCTGGATTGTCTATTTTGAACTCAATTATATTTGTATCAGGATTTTGTATTCTCGTCAGTAATTCTCCCCGGATTGTATAAATGTCGATATAATTTATTGATTTGGCATTTTTTAATTCAATTATAATCTTCCCATTGGATGGATTCGGATAAATTTTAGCAATGTAATCAGTATAGAGTTCATTCAGGGATGTGAATGCGCTGTCGCAATTATAATAACCTTCATTTAAATATAGTATTTCATCGTTGACACTATGACAAATCAAATACTGTTCTGCTCCACATATTTCCAGGCAAGAAGGTACTTCATATGTTATTGGACTCAGGAAGCCACTGCTGCTGCCTATGCCTTCAATCCAGAATTGTCCCAAATAAAGTCCATTTTCATCATCGAAGAATATTCTTTTCCTTTTTTTACCTCCAATAACAACTGAATCAATCTGAATTACATCGAAATCCAATAAAAAATACGGGCTGTGAAATTTATCTGTTATACAAAAATCATAAAGTATGAATTCATTAGCTGTTTCATAATAAGGCCTGAAAAAGATCTTGCATGAATCCTGGCGAAATGCTCCTTCATAATATCCATTTTGTAGTATTTTAAAATATAAAGTGTCATTTATAATTGTATCACCGGCTGACACAATATCATGATAATTTTTTATATATGTTGGAATTGTATCCGTATCGTGGACCCAACAGATAATTAATATGTCTTTCCATCTGCCTCCTGAGTCAGGAAAAGCAATATAATCCTGTGAAAGAATGTTAAAAACATTAATCAGGATCATTAATTGTATTACATATATTTTTTTCATTGTTTCTCAATAACCTCTAACGTATTTATAACAATTTAGCAATTCAGTAATTTTCTGCCCGCCTAATCCCGACTGAGCTGGGAGCAGGCGGAAGCAATTCAGCAATTATTCATTAATCTTCCAGTATGTCCATGAATTTTGAATCGAGCTGCTGACATTTATCTGGGGTGTTTGCTCCTTATCATTGACTAAAACTGACTGTAATGAGATATTGTCTTTCAAGTATTGTGACAGCTCGTTATATGAAACATTACCTTTTGTCTCTTTCAGCTTTTTCAGCAGGTAATAGGTAAATAATCCGTGTTCCTCGTTTTTCAGAGGCATGGAAGACTGGTCGCCGCTGCTGGCTGAGAAGGTAACAAGATTACCTGACAACAGGTTTTCTTTGGGTTTGATCTTTACTCCCCTTGCTGCCAGCAATCCCTGGTTTCTTGCACCGCCGCTGAAGCAGGCATCAATAAATACTGTAACTCTTTTTGATGGATATTCTGTAAGTCTCGCATATAAATCCTGAAGCCTGATACCGTCTTTGGCATTTCTTCCGCTGACATCCACAGGCATTAAGTAAGGGTCTTTAGTAACTTCATCGGGCAGGCCGTGGCCTGCATAGTAAACATATACATCTGCTTTTCCTTTGGTGTTTTTAATAATCAGGTTCATTTTTGATATTGCCTGGTTCATCTGGCCTGTTGTCCCGTCCAGAACAAATACTATATTTTGTTCGGGAATGCCAAGTATGTTCTTGGCATATTCTTTAAACGCACTCGCGTCATTCCTTGCGAAATCAACGTTTATTTCAGTATTTAATTCAATCTGATGGGATGAATAATCTTCATTTCCTATGATCAGGGCAAACCTCAGGGAATTGCTCTGGGAAGCAACAGGGATATTCCTGTCAACATCTGATTTAGCCTGGAAAACATAGCTTTTGCTCCCCTCGCGTACATATACCACTTCCTTGTGTACACCTGATCCGTCATCACTGGTTTGGCTTCTGTCCTTAGCAACGTTAAGGGGTTTGAACTGGCTTTTTCCTTCCTGTGCCAGGCAATAAAAACAGGTTATTGCCATTAAGCCTGTTAAAATAAAAATTTTAAGTTTCATTTTAATATGGTTTAAAGTTATACTATCAGAAACTATATCCTATACCAACTGTGAAGGATAAACCAAAATCTGATTCAGCAGGAAATAGATTTGCTCCGGCTTCAACCAAAAATCGCTTTATTGGAATATATAATCCTGCCTGAAAGCAAGGTCCTAATGCTTGAAAATCTTCTTCAAGATGAGTGGTTTCTTCATAATTACAATAATCATAGGATTGCATAGCCAGTCCGGCTCCAAGGTACGGTTTTACAGCATTAAGATTATAAACTCCTCCAACATGGAAACAATATCCGGTATAATAGTTGACGTCTGTCCCATCAAGCGAAATATCTTCATTGAACATCAATATAGATAAAGACACATATCCTCCAAACTTGGAAAAGTAATGTACGTATTTCGACCCGAGGGAAAAAGCGTATTGAACATCAATAGGAAATTGCGTAAATAGCGATAAGTCATTTTTAGTAAGTTTAAGCACATTGGAAGTAGAGATAATTACCTGGTGGCTTCCGGACAGTTCTCCCCTGTCTTCAAAAACATTCCATACAGCTTTCTTATTTTTCCCTCCTGTAATACCTTGGCCGACATCTCCGGTTATAGTCCGGGGTATTATTGTTTTTCCATCCTCAGTTATGAATTTAATATCTATGTCACATTTGCGTATCCCAACCAGATCATAAAATATATTTATCTTGTCACCCACCAGGTTGAAATCCACATTTTCTACGTTCTGGGAAAATCCGCAGATACTCAGGAACAGAAAAATTGCACTGAACAGAATTAATTTATTTTTCATTTAGTCAGGTGTTAGAGAGTATTAGTATAAAGGTCAAATTGCCTGTAAGTCAATCTTAACCAAAACAAATTTACAAAAATGGGTGTAAAATCCAAATACACCGGTTTTTCCCAATCGTTATGCCTTTCAGGCATAGATGCTCATAGAGACTTCACTATTTAACTTCTAACCTCTAACATCAAACCTTCTAACTCCTATTTCAGCTTATCTGCCTGTGTCCTTGCTTCCTTAATAACTGCATCTGCTTTTTGTTCGGCATCTTTTTCAATTTTACTGGCTTTTTCCTCGCCTTCCTTTCTTATCTTTTCAGCTGATACTTCCGCAGCTTTCTTTGCAATAGGATTCTTGGCTTCTTTAACAAGCTTGTCTGCTTTATCGTTTGACTCATATCTTAAAGCGTCTGCAGCTTTCTTAGCATCTGCCTTGATTTTGGCGGCCTTTTCTTCTGCTTCCTTCATTATCTTTTCCGCCTCCTTGCTTGCTTCAGCTTTTACCTCTTTTTTCTTCTCTTCAACTTTTTCTTCTGCCTGTTCTTTTACTGCTTCTTTTATTTCCTCAGTGGTCCTTTTAATATTGTCTTTTAAGTTCAGTGTTACATCAGGGTCCAGGAATGTACCACCAACATTAACATCTATATTCAAGTTTTCAGAAGGCGTCAGCTCTAAATCCTTTGATGCGGCGCTGGCATACAAAACGCTTATTGCCTCATCAGCGCCTGAGCCAAGTTCAGTTCTTGGTACGACAATATTGATAATGTAGTTGATGGTCTTGTCAATACCCTGATCACCGCCAATAATGAAGCTTGTTTTGCTCATCTTCGTATCAAACGGATCGACATATATTCTGCCGTTCTTTATTTCAAAGTCAACCTCAAGGTTTTCAAGAACAAGATTGTCAAACTTGTCAGTTTTCAGCTCGTTGCCTATTTTTGTGAATACTCCTGAGTTGGAAACTCCTATCTTTTGTGATGAGAAACTGCCTTTCCCTGTGATTGAATTTAACACAGGATTCATGTTCTGGTCAAGAAGGCTCTTATAATTCATACTTAATGATACTCTGCCAGTTGCATTTTTTGCCACAGGTGCCAGTTTCCTGATTATTTCAAATGCATCAAATGCTGAAGGTATATCAATATTTGAAGCCTGTATACCAAAATCCACTAAAGGTGCAGAAATATCCTGCGTATTATATTCACCATTCAGGTTCATCGATCCATTGAGTAAGTTCATCTTAAGCTCATTGAGCAGTACTTTTCCTTCCTTGATGGTAATTATGCCTGATGCATTATCAATTTCAAGGTTATCATAATAAATTTTGTTAAGCATTGAAAGCAATCTGAAATCAATATTTGCAGGAACTTCAAAAACTGTCAGAGGTACAGTATCTTCATCAATTTCTGTTTCCTCTTCAGTTTCTCCTGTTTCGGCCATAAACTCATTGAGATCAAGCACATTTGAGGTGAATGTAAAATTACCCTTGATTGTCTCGTCTTTAAATAAATATGGTATAAAATCTTCCATCCTGCCTGAAAACTGCATATCACTTTTTCCTATCTTCGCATCAAAGGATGCAACCTCCACAAATGCAGGTGAAAAATTAAAGGTTGACTGAATAATTTTTACGCCGGCAGGCAAATCAGGACTTTCAAACTCAAAATTGCTTATACTGATATTCCCGTCAGCTTTAAACTTTTCATATTCTTCATTCTCGATATATGAAAGGTATCCCATCATATCAATGTTTGAGCTTATCCTGCCGGTAAGGTTTACATCTTCCATAGGCACAACATCAGCCAGGCTTGCAAGGTCAATATTGCTTGTAAGGTTACCTTTTATATGCATATCACTTACGGGAGTCCTTATACTCATTGTTAAATCCACAGGATTACCTCCCAGCTCAACGTGAAACTTGTTGATATCTACTACTGATTTATCATTGTTTACACCGTCGTACAATAATTCAATATCTATATTAATATTATCAGCTGATTTTGGCAGATCAGGATACCTGAACATTGCATTCTCAACTACTAGTTCAAGACCTGCATTCGGAGTGGATTTTTCATTCAGCACGCCTTTAACAAAACCGTCGAGCTTAAGACTGCCTTCTGTTTCAACATCTTCAAAATCCTTCATATATATTGCAGGAACCATGGAAAGAAGGGATTTAAAACCAACCTTATTTGTTTTAAACTTCATGTCAACTTCCGTATTTTCTTCGTCAGGCATAATAACACTGCCGTCAAATCCAAGAGATAAGTCATTCAGGGTGATCTCATTTTCCTTAAGAATGAATATTGAGTTTTTAAGGTCAGCATCGAGGTTAATATTCATATTCAGTGTGGCATCCCTGACATATCTTATTTTTTCCATAGCAACATTAACAGCCTCTGTTGAAGATTCTATCGAAAGAGTGGTAAAATCCTGTCCCAGGTCACCTTTAAGAAGGAAATTGAAATTACCAAGTGATGCTGAGGTTTTAGTGCTGTCATCAATATATGAAATATTGGCATTTTTAATTTCGAATTTTTTAATAGCTATTTTAGCCTCAAAGGGAGCTTCTGTAGTATCGACTTCTTCTTCTTCCTCCTCTTCAGCTTCCTTCACTATGTCCCAGTTGACAGATCCGTCTTCAAGAATCCTTGCTCTTATATCAGGCCTGTCAATTACTACTCCCCTGATTTTAATGTTTTCCATTTTTATTGCACTGAGAATATCAACCTTAATGCTGAATTCCTTAAGTTTTAACAGTGTATCTCCTTCGAATTTATCCTTGCCGGCCACTGACAGCCCTTTAAGTGATACACTGGCATTTGGGAAATTCCTGATAAAAGATAAACCCAGGTTTTCAAATTCAACTTTTGCATCAATATTATTATTGATTTGTTCCTTTGCAATTTCCATAATTTTGCCTTTAAACAGGAACGGTGCAGTTAATAAAACTACCAAAAGAACAAGTATTACTATGAAGAGGATCTTTATAAATTTTTTCATGGCTTAGATATTTGAGGTTTTTAATTTAAAATTAAATAATAATCCTGAAAAGATTATATTAATTACAGCTATAAATACATTTTATTTTTTCAGACAAGCTTTATTCCGGATAATAATAAAAATAAAGTTCGAAAATAAGATATTAATAGCGGTTGAATTTAATGCTCCGGTGTATATTATTAAGCGGATAAAGCAATAATAATTTTTAAAAATCAGCGTTGAAATCCTGAAATGAATTCTAAGTCTTTCTGTTCATAAAAAACAAAAATTGAGGCAATATTTCGCGTTATTTTAAGGTTCATTGTAAAAGAGAATTTTATTTAATGAATAAAAAATTGACATTCGTCAAATTAATTATAACATTTTATGTAATTAATCGTATTTGAAGTATCTGTTTTTAAAAACAAACACATAAATCCAAGCAAAAAATCCTTTGAAATGCGAAAATTCAAAGTTTACAATAACCAGTTAGAAGTAAACGAGCTTAAAAGTGATGATGTCTTATTCCATGCAATTTTTGATAACTCCCCGGAGGCCATATTTTTACTTGACGGACAGGACTTCACGATATACGAATGCAATAACCAGGCTGTTAAGCTATTTCAGGCGAACAGTAAGCTGGACCTGGTAAACCTTAAGTCTTTTAATCTGTATAACAGTGAACCTGTTGAATTCAGCAAAGAAATTATTATAAAGGAAATTAATAACGGAAGCGAATACAAGCAGGAGCTGGCTTTCAGGACATTAAAGGGAAATGTATTCTGGGGGAGCATATCAAAAAAGATGCTGGAAGTAGAGGGAGAAAAGATAATTATTCTGCGTATTAACAAGGTAATTGACTATATAAAAGCTGCAGAAACTTTAGCGACATTAATTAAGAATACCTCCAAAGTAACAGGTGAACTATTCCTCAGAAAACTTACCGAGCTTCTTGCCAATACTTTTGAAACCAAGTATTGCTATATAGCCAAAGTTATTGACAGGCAAAAGACACTGGCTGAGACAGCAAAGTTCTGGTCAGATAATTCAGAAGGAAAGAACTTCGTCTTTGACTATTCAGGAACACCTTGTGTAAATGTGCTAAATGGTTATATAACATTTTATCCGCGAAACCTGCAGGAGATGTTCCCTGAAGATCAGTTTATAGCAAATATGGGCATTGAGAGTTTTATTGGTGCTCCTATATACAACAGCAGCGAAGAACCGATGGGCATGCTTGTATTAATGGATGATAAGCTTATGGAGGAGCGGTCCAACTCAAGATATATTTTGTCTGTCTTTGCCTCACGTGTAGGCGCTGAACTGGAAAGAATGAATGCAGAAGCACTTTTAAGAGAGCAGACAGAGGAACTTATCCAGGTTAATAAGATGAAGGCACAAAAGTAAGCTTCACACTTCCACGGTTTAAGGAGTAAATATTCTGGTTGCTGGTTGCGGGTTTCTTGTTGCCGCGCAAAACTTTTCGCTTTTCGCTATTCACCCCTGGTTATTTACTATTGGCCTAACCTTTATAACAGTGCATAGTTGGCTGTGCAATTCTTTAAGATATTCAAGATTTTTCAAGTGAAGTTTTTTAATTTTAATTGCGCCGAAATACGAAACAAATAATCCAATAATTGTTCCTGCAATTAATCCAATAATTGAATCCACTGTTTTAATGACTTCAATATATAGTATATTTTCATAATATACATGGATAGATAAAAAAGTCAATATAAAAAGTATTGGTAATACGAATAAATATAATTTGCTGTATTTTCCGGTCAACCATCTTGATAACAGGCTGATTCTTCTTTCTAACCAATACATTACCGGTTGATTGTTTCTGTTGTTTCGCAACTTATGCCATGATACTAAGGAAGACAATAATGAAATTACAGTAATTAAACCTAAAGTGAGATTATTTAATTGATATAAAATATCACTCTGTCGGTTTAATGCTGTTATAACCAGAAATACTATTAGTCCGATGCAGATAACTGCTGAAATGCTGAAACTAAATAAAAACTTATTGATAGTAGCTTTGATTTTTGCGGAAAGCAGTTGTTTCAACTCATCTTTAGATTTCGGAGTTATTCTGGAATCCAGATTTTTCCAGATATTTTGCAGTTCATTATTTTCCATGCTTTAAATAATTTAGGTTTTGCTTTAATACTTCCTTTACCCTGTTTATTCTTACTCCAACATTTGATTTTGATATACCAAGGATTTCAGAGATTTCTTCATAGCTCTTTTCTTCAAGATATAATAACATGATTGATTTATCTATTTCATTTAACTTGTAAATAGCATTTAGCAACAACCGGATATCTTCATTTAACGATAATTCTTCTATTGGTTCATTCGAGTCAGTTGATTCCGGTAATGTATCTAGGTATTCAATTCTTTTGCTTTTCTTCAATCTTGTAATTGATGTATTTATAGAAACTGCATATATCCATGAACCTATACTGTTTCTATTTTTCAGGAGTGGAAATGATTTCCATAATTGATAGATAATTTCCTGAAAATTATCTTCCCTGTCAGACTTATTACGAAAATATATGTAGTTTACTTTGTGTAAAATGCCCTGATAATTTGATACTAGTTCCAGAAATTCTTCTTTGGATGATTTCATCTATAAAGTGTTTCTTATATAGTATTTATTGACTAAAAATTATTACAAAAAAACTAAACAATTTAACAATTTAGCAATTCACCCTGTGAAATTTCCGCTTCAAGGTACCCACTTTGCGGGATTTCACAGGGTGAACAGTTTAACAATAGAACAAAGTTTATTCACATAATAAAGTTTATAATTATGTGATGAATAAATAATGAAAATATTTTCGTTTTCTTA
>CAZFHF010000112.1:0-3287 GCA_964518655.1 uncultured Bacteroidales bacterium
CCATCCTGTTACCAAACTGCCATAAAAACCGATCCTGTTCGCTCCGAGTATTCCTATACGTCCTCCTATGGGCGGGTAATTATTTAGTGTCCTGTAATTTATAAAAAAATCATAATCGCCGAATGTATGTTTCTTTTGTTTATCAGCAGTGACCTTGAATTTAATCTCGCCTTTAAGTTCATCTACATCATTCAGTACATTCCATACAACCTTTTTCTGTCTGCCGGCCGGGATGTTGGAGCCAACATCTCCTGTAATTGTCCTGGGGGATATGTAATTATTTCCGTAGTCAGTTGTATAATAAATATTTACAGTAAAGTTGCCTTTACTGCCTTTTGATTTTAGGTCATAGTATATTATTATCCTGTCTCCCTGCTGTTCAAACCGTACATTTTCGACATTCTGTGAGAATATCATGACAGGGTATAGTAATAGCAAAAGTAATACGGTTCGAGGTCTCATAATCAATTGTATGAATACTATAAAGTAAATCCTATTCCTGCAAATGCATATATTTCGTCCGATAATTCCAGCGCAAGTGAGATATTTATATGGTTCAGGTTTAAGATAAAACCTCCTTCCCCCAGAAATCCGCTGTAATAATCATAGAAATCATCATATAGATCTTCAGTATTATAAAAGAATTCATCATAATACCCGGCCCCCGCAAATATACTAAGGGTGGTTTTTTCTTTCGTTACTATATTAACTATCGGGCCTCCGGCAACAACATATTTGTCCGCCTCAAGAGTATAATTTATCCCGTATACAAAACTCCCGTACCCGCCTATCCTGCCCGGTCCCAACAGTCCGACGCGTCCGCCGAAAGGCCAGTAATCCTTTACGGTTCTTATACTTAAAAATAGGTCGTAATCCCAGAATGTGTATCCTTTCTTCTCTTCAGCAGTGACTTTAAATTTTATTTCTCCTGTAAGTTCATATACGTCATCAAGCACATTCCAGACAATCCTTTTTTGCCTGCCCGGAGTGATATTTGTGCCCGCATCCCCTGTCAATGATTTAAGCATTATGTAATTATTCCCTTGATCCAATGTATAGAAAGCATTGATTGAAAAGCTGCCTTTAAGGTCGTCCGAAACAAGGTCATAATATATAATAATCTGGTCTCCACGCTGTTCAAACCTTACATTTTCTATTGACTGAGAAAATATATATACCTGAGATAAAAATAATAACAGACAAATTGCATATTTTTTCATGATATTCAAGAGATAAATCTTTTTGAATTCATAAATATAATATATATCTAAAAATCAACAGATTATTTAATGCTGCGTTTCATAATGTCTACAGACTTCTTTATTGCCCGGTCAATGCCCCCAGTATTGCTACCTCCTGCAGTAGCAAAGAATGCCTGCCCTCCGCCTCCTCCATTTATTTCTTTTGCTGCTTCCTTAATTATCTGTGAAGCATCCAGTTTATTATCTTTAACCAGGTTATCAGATATCATTATTGTAAGATTTGCTTTGCCATCCAGATCAGCTCCTACGACCATAAATAAATTTTCAACCTGGCCACGAATCTGGAATGCAAGATCGCGGACAGCATCTGCAGAGTTTATATCTATCTTCCCGGCAATGATGTTTATATTTCCGGATTTATCTATTTTACCTGTCAGCTCGGATTTCAGATCCCTGATTTTCTGTTTGCTGAATTTTTCAATCTGCTTTTGCAATGCTGTGTTTTCAGTGATCAGATTTTTAACGGATTTTTCAAGGTTTTTAGGATATTTTAACAGTTCATTAATCTTATTAATAACCGTTGTCTGATTAATGATATATTCCTCGGCTTTTTTTCCTGTTATAGCCTCGATCCTCCTTATTCCTGCTGCTATGGCGCTTTCAGAGAGAATTTTAAAATATCCTATTTGTCCTGTTGATTCAACATGCGTGCCGCCGCACAGCTCTATGGAGTCACCAAATCTAATAACACGTACATGATCCTCATATTTTTCCCCAAAAAGAGCTATTGCCCCTTCTTTTTTTGCCTCTTCGATGTTCATATTCCTGTTTTCCTGCCTGCTTATGTTTTCCCTTATCTTTTCATTAACAATTGACTCAATTTTCTGCAGTTCGTCGTCAGATATTTTCCGGTAATGTGAAAAGTCAAATCTTAAATATTCAGGGTGAACAAGGGATCCTTTTTGTTCCACATGCTTTCCCAGGACTTTTCTTAATGCATAGTGAAGCAGGTGGGTCGCAGTATGATTATTAGCTGTATCAGATCTGTTTTTGTCATTTACTTTTGCCTTGAATATAGATGTCAGGTTCTCCGGTAATTTATCAGTAACATGAATTGTCAGCTCATTTTCCTTTATGGTATTGAGGATCTGAATTTTTTCCCTGCCATGTTCAATATACCCTGTATCACCTACCTGTCCGCCGCTTTCAGCATAAAAAGGTGTTACATTGAATACCAGGTGATATAGATCCTTGTCTTTGGTCTTTACTTTTCTGTACCTGTTTATTTTAATATCATTGGAAAGATGATCATAACCGATAAAATCTTCCGTTTCATCCTTGTTTAATATGGTCCACTCATCTGTATCTATGCTGGAGGCACTTTTGGACCTTTCCTTTTGCTTTGCCATTTCTTCCTTAAATTCCTTTTCATTTACCGACAGGTTATTTTCTTTAAGTATCAGAGCGGTGAGGTCCAGGGGAAACCCGTAAGTGTCATACAGCTCAAAGGCAGTTTTGCCATCGACTGACTTATTCTTTTGTGATTTTGCGCGTGATATTATCTGATCGAGGAGTTTTATCCCGGTATCCAGGGTGCGCAGGAATGATTGTTCTTCCTCTTTAATGACTTTTTCAATTAATTTTTGCTGTGCTTTAATCTCTTTGAATGTGTCGCCCATTGTTTTAATAAGCGGCGGCACCAGCTTATAGATGAACGGTTCTTTCTGGTTAAGAAAAGTATAATAGTAGCGTACCGCCCTTCTGAGTATTCTTCTGATGACGTAACCTGCTTTTACATTTGAAGGCAGTTGTCCGTCTGCAATTGCAAATGCTATTGCCCGCAAATGATCAGCCACAACCCTCATTGCTATATCCGTTTTTTCCGATTTCCCGTAATTTATTTTACAGAGAGCAGTGATCTCACTAATTACAGGAAGAAACAAATCTGTATCATAATTTGAAGTCTTGTTTTGTACGATCATACATAAACGCTCAAATCCCATTCCTGTATCAACATGTTTTTTGGGAAGTGTCACCAGCGTACCGTCGGCCTTACGGTTAAATTGAATGAATACAAGATTCCAT
>CAZFHF010000112.1:3297-9098 GCA_964518655.1 uncultured Bacteroidales bacterium
CCTGGGGATGGTCTTTATTAATTAAAGCCATACCGTCTTTAGCCTTTCTCTCTTCATCAGTTCTCAGATCTATATGTATTTCCGAACATGGGCCGCAAGGCCCTATTTCCCCCATCTCCCAAAAATTATCCTTTTTGGAGCCAAATACTATTCTGCTTTTATCCATAAATTCATTCCAGTATTTGAATGCTTCTTCATCCCTTTCTATACCTTCATCCTTACTTCCTTCAAATACTGTAGCGTATAGCCTATCCTTATTAATGTTCAAATCATCCACAAGGAACTCCCATGCCCATGCTATCGCTTCCTTTTTAAAATAATCACCAAACGACCAGTTACCTAACATTTCGAACATTGTATGATGATAAGTATCGTGCCCGACTTCCTCAAGATCATTATGTTTTCCTGAAACACGAAGACATTTTTGTGTATTGGCAATTCTTTTGTGTTTAATTGGAGAATTATCAAGAAAAATATTCTTGAACTGATTCATTCCGGCATTAGTAAACATAAGGGTTGGATCGTTTTTAACGACCATGGGAGCAGAGCTTACAATTTTGTGTTCCTTTAGCCTGAAAAAGTCAAGAAATCGTTGACGTATAAGTGATGAATTCATGTGAAATACAAATATAGTTTGACGAAATTACAAACAAGTTATCAACAATCTTCTTAAAAATGGTTTGTAAATTTAAATTTTTTCTTATAGATTTGTTGCAATCAGTGCTAATTAATTACTTTTTAAACCACTTGGGCTACAAGAGAAAAAAATATAAATATAATTATACTACATTAAAATTTGAAGAAATAACCGGAAACAGGCGGCAAATAATAAGTAAAGCCCTGTTTTTTTTATTTGTTCTTAGTGTAGTAGCCTGCATTGATGTATTCCTTTTATACCGGATTGGTTCTCCAAAAGAATTAACATTATCCAAAAAGAGTGATAAAATAAATGAGTTAATAGAAGTTATTAACAACCAATTAGATAGTGTAAGTGCTATTTTAAGCCATAATCAATTTAAGGATGATAATTTGTACAGGATAATCCTGGAGTTAGATACTATACCAAAATCGATAAGGGATGCCGGTATTGGAGGATCCCGGAAATATAAAAATCTGAATGATCTTAATAAAGCAGGATTAATTATTGGTGTAGCACAGAAAATTGATAAGCTATACAGGCAAATAGATATTCAAACAGAATCATTTGAGTACTTGCTTAAAATGGCAGATGAAAACCAGGAAAAAATAGCCTGTATCCCTTCCATACAGCCTGTTTCTGTAAAAGATTTAACCTTTATTAGCTCCTATTTCGGAGTTAGAATAGATCCTTTTTTTAATTACCAGAAGCCGCATTACGGGTTAGATTTTGTTGCCCCTAAAGGAACAAATATTTATGCAACAGGGGACGGAATTGTAACATTATCTAAAAATTCTCGTAAAGGGTATGGGAATGAGATCATTATTGATCATAATTTCGGATATAATTCTCGATACGCGCATTTAGACAAAATTTTAGTAAAAGAAGGACAAAAGGTGAAAAGAGGGCAGTTAATAGGGTTATTAGGAAACACAGGCCGTTCAACCGGACCACACTTACATTATGAGATAAGATATAATAATCAACCTATAAATCCTATTTATTATTTTGCTGACGAGATATCCGAACAGGAGTATGAAAGGATGATTAAGCAAAAAAAGTTGATTATTGACTAACTAAATACGTTTTCTACCATGCCAAAGAGTAAGTACAAATTCAATCCTGAATCACTCAGTTATTTAAGGATTGAGAGAACTTTCAAACAGAAACTTCTTATTTTTTCAGGTTATTTCTTTACGTTCATTTTTATAGCGTTCGTTGGTTATCTGATAATAAGTTCATTTCATGATACGCCAAAGGTAAAAGGCCTGAAACGACAGATTAGCCTATTAAAAACCAATTATGAAACATTTAACAAGGATCTGAATAACGTTGAAGATTTACTTAAGTATTTGCAGGAAAGGGATGATAATATTTACAGGACGATCTTTGAAGCTGAACCGGTTCATCAATCAGTCCGTGATGCAGGTTTTGGCGGGAGCAACAGGTATAGTGATCTGGAAATGACTGATGGGGAAGTAGTAATGGAAACTGCCAAAAAACTTGATAAGATCAGGAAGAAGATTTATATTCAGTCAGTGTCTTATGATGAGCTTGTGGATCTGGCGACCAACAAAGAGAAGATGGTACGTGCAATTCCTGCAATCCAGCCAATTTCAAATAAGGATCTGACTCGCACTGCTTCAGGATGGGGCTACAGAATTCATCCGATATACAAAATAAGAAAATTCCATTACGGTATGGATTTTACATCACCCACCGGTTCAGAAGTATATGCAACAGGTGATGGAACAATAGAAGTAGTTAATTCTTCAAGGAGAGGATATGGCAATAAAATAGTTGTAAATCATGGGTTTGGGTATAAAACATTATATGCACATTTAAGCGGGTTTAATGTGAAGGAAGGGCAGAAAGTAAAAAGAGGTGATGTGATTGGATTCGTAGGGAGTTCAGGATTATCCACTGCACCGCATTTACATTATGAGGTACATTTAAACGGCAAAAAGATAAACCCGATTAATTATTACTTCAATGATTTAACTGCTGATGAATATGACAGAATGATAGAAATATCAACAAAATTTGGAAAATCATTCGATTAAAATAACATTGTGATAAATAAATTAAAGGGAGGCAATATATAGCCTCCCTTTTTTTTTATGTAAATATATTTTCAGTAATATCGGTATATATTGCACATATATATTTTATATTTACATAACATCAGACTCAGATACTTGTACAGGAATTATTATAGCCCTGTAAGAAATGCCGGACTGATTTTATTATTGAGTTAACTTGAGAAAAATTATGAAAAATATCTTGCTGCTATTAAATGTTATATTGCTTAATACAGTAGTATTTACACAGGATCTGAAGGTCACACGTGTTGATATCGGAACAGAATCCTGGCCTGATACAGCTGAATTGAGACTAATCCTGTTTGCCAGATTTCAGCATTATTCTTCCCATACAAAGAATGATAATGATATTTATGATAAAAGCGTTAACTCACCAAAATCTGTATTAATACTTGAAGAAAAAAACAAATTTTATGTGAATAGTCTTGAAAGCGCTACTACCTCTGTTTATGATCTCAAAAATTTAAAGTTAGTAAAGGTTATCAGGCATGGTTTTTCGGATCAAAGCTCTTACTTATTCAAAGACACATCGTTATTTGATTATGTGTTTCAGACCAGGAAGAGCCAGTTTAATGTATTTAGAGGCAAGCCTGTTGAAGGATGTTTTTCACATAACAAGAAATATTTATGGGTAACATACTACAGGAGAACATTTGATCTGAATGCTGTTGATCCCTCAGCCGTAGCAATTATTGACACGGATAAAGATCAAGTAGTGCGTGTAATGCCTACAGCTCCGCTTCCCAAAATGATTGCATGCTCTCCTGAAAACAGATTTATTGCTGTAACTCATTGGGGAGATAATACAGTTGGAATAATTGATATCAGCAGTGCGGATGTAAATGATTTCAAATATATTAAACTGTTTGAAGTGGGAAAACGTCTTACCCTGAAATATGATAATAATACAAAAATAGACAGGGACAAGGACTGTGGATATTGCCTGAGAGGAACGGTATTCTCACCTGATAGTAAATATTTGCTGGTTGGCAGGATGGGAGGCGGAGGTATTGCGATATTTGACATGGAGAATATGGAATATATCACAAGCGTATTTGGAATGAAAACAAATATCAGGCACCTTGCTGTAAAGGGTGATCAGTTATATATAAGTACGAATATATCAGGTTATGTGCAAAGAACCGGCATTTATGATCTTATTGAGCATAGTAAAATATCAAAATCAAATTATACTGACTGGAAGAGTATATTTGTCGGCAAAGGTGCAAGAACAATATCGGTTTCATCTGACGGCAAATATATTTTCGCAGCAGTTAATAATGAAAGCAAAGTGGTGGCGGTTAGAGCAACTGATATGAAAATAATTGCGACAATAAATGTCGATTCTTTTCCAGTTGGTATGGATATAACTGATGATGATACAATGTTGATTGTTACTTCACAGGGAAAACCAAGATACGGAGGCGGACAGTCAGTAATGATATTCAAAATTATTAAATGATAAGTATTCATAATTTCAGGATGCTGCTGGTTATTATCCTTGTTACCGCCGGATTTTCGGATAATAAGTACATAATAATAAACAGGTTTATATCCCAGGGCAGGTTTTTCAAACCAGTTGACAATAACTGTAATTCAAAGAATTGCAAGATATTAATTGCAACATTCCTGGGTAATGAAAGAAGAAATTATTATGGGGAGAAAGCTCCTTCAGAGATGAATGAGATATGGAAGATTTACCTCGGAAAAGGTAAAACAACAATATCAAGAAAGCTGGGTGAAAGGGAATGGGAAGGAGCCGGCTGGACCGGACAACCTTTGCTTATCCGGGAAAATAATGATCTTTATTTAATTCAGGGAGCATATGATCATAATTTAAAAAAGATTAATGCTAATACAGGCGATATTGTCTGGCAATATAAGTTTGATGATGTCGTTAAAGGAACAGGTTCTATATGGTATAATCCAAATAGTATTGAGGAAAATAACAGTATGGTAATTCTTCAGGGAAGCAGGCTTGGACTGGGCAATTATATTGATGTGAAGCATATTCCATCATACAGGGCAATATCTTATTTCACGGGAAAGGAATTATGGAGGCTTGATGTTAAATGGACTGAAAGTTATAGCAGAGATGCAGATGCTTCAGCCCTGTTAATTAATGATACTGCTTATGTAGGACTGGAAAACTCGCTATTCACTGTCTTTAACCCGGATTACAAAAAAGCCTGTGTAAAAGATAATATGCTTCAGCCTGAGATTTACCAGGAGATTAAATTATATACCGGTGAGGATGTTGTTTCTCATAAAAATAATATAGTAACCGAGTCATCTCCATGCCTGTTAAATGGTAAAATATATATTGCATCCGGCTCAGGGCATGTATATGGCTATGATCTGAAGAAGAAGGAAATTGTCTGGGATTTTTTTATCGGCTCAGATATTGATGGCACTCCTGTTGTAACTAATGATAATTGCTTGTTAGTTACCATTGAAAAACAATATATTAAAGGCAAAGGCGGGGCATTTAAACTTGATCCCTCTAAAAATCCTGAAAATGCTGTGGTCTGGTATTTTCCAACAGACAATAATGAGTATCTTAGCTGGGAAGGAGGAATAATAGGATCGGCCGGAATAAATGATTATTATAATCACGGAAGGTATCCTTACCTTGCAGCATTTACTGCTATCGACGGCTATTTATATATAGTCAGTCATATGTTTACTGATAATGAAAGAAAAGTGCCCGGCCCGGATGAAATTAATTACTATCCAACTCCTGAGCTGGTATTTAAAAAATATATAGGTCCTTCTATATCAACACCAATTATTGTTGAAAATAAAATTGTTACAGCAAGTTATTCAGGAATTGATCTATTCTCTTATGATGAGGAACTTAATGTTAAACACCTTGACAGTATTTCGGGTCCTTTTGAGTCAACACCTATTGTTTATGACCAAAAGATTTTTATTGCATCCAGAAATGGTTATTTTTATTGTTTAGGTAATAATTGATAAAGTATTGGGTTATTTGGATTTATTTATTATATTAGATTGTTATTATTATTGATTTATTTGTATTCCTTATAAAGAAAAAAAAG
>CAZFHF010000113.1:0-9007 GCA_964518655.1 uncultured Bacteroidales bacterium
TGATGGTGAAAACCATGAAGGAGATGCGATAGAGGCCGCAGAAGAAGCAAATGAAAAAGGCATAAAGGTATATACAATAGCTATGGGATTACCGGGTGGATCGCCCATACCCATGAGAACAGGACAATACCAGCGGGGATTTTTAAAAGACAGGGAAGGTAATGTTGTAACAAGTAAAATGAATCCTCAGATGCTTAGCCAGATCGCTGTGGCCGGGGGTGGAAAATTCTACCATGCAACAAGTGCCAATGTGGGTCTGAATAAGCTGTTTAGCGAATTAAACAAACTTAATAAAACTGAAATTGATACTAAAGTCTATTCTGAATATGAAGAACAGTTTCCTTCACTGGTATGGATAGCCCTCGCATTTATTATTCTGGATATTCTTATACTTGAAAAAAGAAATAAATGGCTGAAAAATATTAATATCTTTAAAGTGAAAATATAACGAAATATGAGACCGGCGATTATAATATTATTAGTGCTTATATCCCTGCCTGCATTTTCTCAAAATGAAAGAAAATATATACGTAAGGGAAATAAAAGATATATAAGCGAAGACTATAATGATGCTGAATTACAATACAGGAAGGCATTGGAAAAATCTCCCGATTCGAAAAAAGCAGATTATAATCTGGCCAACACATTATATAAAAAAGAAAAATACGAAGCTTCCGGAACAAAATATCTTGATCTTACGGCTAATGAAAAAGACAAGGTTGAACAGGCAAAATACTATTACAACCTTGGTAATTCAATGTTTATGAAGAATGATTTTCAGAAAAGTGTAGAAGCATATAAGAACTCATTAAGAAATAATCCTGGTGATATGGATGCAAAGCATAATCTTCAGCTGGCACAGAGTATGCTCCGGATGCAGCAGCAACAGCAACAGCAACAGCAGCAAAACCAGCAGCAGGATCAGGGCGATCAACAGCAGCAACAGGAACAACAGCAGCAGCAAGAACAGCAGCAACAGCAGGAGCAAAAAGCACAGCAGCAGCCACATAAAAAAGATGAGATATCAAAAGAAGATGCTGAAAGATTGCTGGATGCTTTGGAAAGGGAAGAAGAAGATGTTATGAAAAAATTACAAAAACAAATAAAACAAGTACCTGTTGAAAAAAACTGGTAACTGAATAATTTAATATATGTGTATTAATACAATCAATAACAATGAATAAAATTATTGTTATAATATTATTGAGCATCAACGGATTAATATGCAGTATAGCTCAGGATATAAAGTTCACTGCATCTGCTATGCCTGGCGTATTAAGAGTTGGGGAGCAGTTTCAGCTTGTTTATGAAATAAATAAAAACGTATCTGATTTGCATATACCTGAATTAAATGATTTTCAGTTGCTTGGCGGACCAAGCACAGGTTCAAGTTCAAGCATACAGATTATTAACGGCAAAACAACAAGTTCAGTTAAATACACTTACACATATTATTTAAGAGCTGTAAAGGAAGGAACATTTATTATTCCTGAAGCTACAGCAAAATATAAAAAGGATAACTATAGTTCAAATACAGTTAAGGTTGAAGTAGTAAAAGCAAAATCAACATCGTCACAAAGATCCCCTTCAGGAGTTACAACAGTGCCGGAATCTGCAGGTGATACGGATAAGCCGGTAGGTGAGGACCTGTTTATTATGCTACATGTAGATAAAAAAAATGCATACATAGGAGAGCAGATAATAGCATGGATTAAAATATATTCCAAAGTTGACCTGTCCCAGATAGATCCAAACTTTAAAGGGCCGGATTTTACAGGTTTCTTTCAACAGCCTATTGATATACCACCCTTAAGAACTCTGGAAAGAGAAAATGTCAACGGAGAAATATATGGAACAGGGATATTAAGAAAGTTAGTATTATATCCACAGAAAGCAGGTGAAATAACAATTAATCCATTTGAAATTGATGTTGCATATCAAAAACAGGTAAGAAGCAGATCAAAAAGTATATTCGATGATTTTTTCGGACCTTCTGTTCAGAATATACCAGTAAAACTAAAAAGCAAACCGTTAAAATTATATATAAAAGCACTGCCTGAAAATATGCCTCCTTCATTTACAGGTGCTGTAGGAAATTTTGATTTATCGGCTTCAATAAATAAATCCCAGGTAAAGACAAATGACGCTGTTACCTTGAAAGTTGTTATCTCAGGTAAGGGAAATGTTAAATTAATAGATGAACTTAATGCAAACATTCCACCTGCCCTGGAAACATTTAAGCCCGTTGTAAGAACAAAACAGGATAATCCCCTGTCAGGTTCCCAAACCTTTGAATATACATTAATACCACGCCATGCGGGTGATTTCAGAATTGCTCCAATAGAATTCACCTATTTTATTCCATCCCGGAAATCATATAAAACTCTTAAGTCACCTGAATTTAATATTACTGTAGTAAAAGGCGATGAAGATACTACTGCTGTTGTCATTTCAGGACTTTCAAAGGAGGATATAAAACTACTTGGCAGTGATATATTATTCATTAAAAACAAGCCTTTCAAACTTATTGCCAGGGATAATTTTATTTTCGGAACAACGAAATTTTACGCTGTTTATTTGTTATCATTTATATTGTTTCTCTTACTCATTATCTTCAGAAGGGAAAGGATCAAACGTAATGCAGACATCAAACTTGTTAAAAACAGAAGGGCGAACAAGTATGCAAAAAAACGGCTTAAAAAAGCATCGGCATTAATGAAGCAAAATAAAAACAAAGAATTTTACGATGAAGTACTGAAAGCTATGTGGGGATATTTAAGTGATAAGCTAAATATTCCTATTGCTGATTTATCTAAAGACAGTTCCAAAGAAGCACTTATTAGTACAAAGATTGATGATACAATCATGAACAGGTTTTATGAAATAATTGATAACTGTGAATATGCAAGATATGCACCCGGTGATGAGTCAACTGAAATGAAAAAGCTTTATAACGATGCTATAAAAATTATTATGAAACTCCAGCAAAAACTAAGATGATGAGAATCTGTTTTAACATAATAATCCTGATTTTTCTTGTATCAGATCTGTTTGCTTTTCAACCTGATTCATTAATAAAAAGAGGAAATAACCTGTATGCGAAGGGAGCTTATAATTTAGCTATTGATACCTATGCGCAAGTGATTGATTCAGGCTATGAAGCGCCTGAATTGTACTTTAATATTGGCAATGCATATTACAAGTTAAATAATATTACTTATTCGATTTTATATTATGAAAGGGCAAAAATACTTGATCCGTTTGATAAAGATATAAAGCATAATCTTGCTCTGGCAAATGCACATGTGGTTGATAAAATTGATATCATTCCTGATTTTTTCCTGAAGAGATGGATAAGAAATCTGACTAATTTTACCAGCTCAAATATTTGGGCAATTTGCAGTTTCACAGCTTTTATTTTGTTTTTGGTACTGATAACTGTTTTCTTATTTTCATCAGGCCACATTATAAAAAAGATCTCATTATGGTTAGCAGTGCTGATCATTATTATTTCTTTGTCAGCGTATTATTTTTCTTATAAGCGCAAACAGCTTTTGACATTAAATAACAGAGCGGTGATTATCACCCCGACTCTTACAGTAAAAAGCTCGCCTAACGAAGAAGGGAATGATTTGTTTATTATACACGAAGGGACAGTTGTAAATGTAGAAGACAGCATCAGCGACTGGAGCCAGGTAAAAATAAGTGATGGTAACAGGGGATGGGTAAGAAAGTCAGATATTATAAATATTTAGTTAAACATTTATCTGAAGCTGCCAAATTTCCTCAAATCTGTCCTTGCATTCAGGCACATTACCGGTATTTTATATTTATTGGATATATATTTCTGGTCCTTCAGTCCAATAAGTATTTTTTCAATACTGATGTTACGGCTTAGCATAATAATAATAAGGTCTGCCTGCAGGAAATTTGAGAACTCCAGTGCTTCTTCAGTAAAGGGTTTCTTGCCTCTTGCATGTACGAGTTCAAATTCAATATCTCTGCCATCAAGAAAACGTGTAGCAAACTTCAAATTATTTCTTATCCTGTAATCGGTGTCATTTGGACGGAAAAGATATACCTGGGGTTTATAAAACTTTGCAAGAAAATTGATCCACTTCAGTTTCTCCTTATTTTCGTATCTGAAATCAATCGGGAACAGTACTTTTTTAAGTTTGTCTCCTTGTGGAGGAGCCTGGACAACGATAAAAGGAATCCTTGATTTATACATGACCTTTATTGCGTGGCTTCCAATATATTTTTGAATACCAACAGGCCCGCTTGTTTTCATAATTACCAGAACAGCATCAATATTGCTGGCAATGCTTTTTATTGCCTTTGATACAATTCCTGGCCTTACCATAATTTTAGGTTTTATCTTATATTTTCTGTATGTGGCTTCAGCAACTTTTTTTAACCTCTCAGTTGCTTCCAGTTCGTTTTTTAGGTCTCTGACAATATGAAGCAGAATAAGATCTGCATTCAGAATCCTAATCATCTGTATGCCATGCTCAATAGCATAATCAGAGAGAGTTGAAAAATCATAAGGAACAAGAATGGACCTTTTCACATTATCCATAGCTGAAAGTATTAACGGAAATTATTAATTTGCCTTAAATAATATTTAAAGTAAATATAGTTTTTATGTTGTTAATAGTCAATATTTTAATTATAAAATATTTAAACATATTCTTCAACAATATCCGAACTCTATTCTTCTAACTGTTTATGCACCTGTTTTTATATAAATCTTTAATGATATTTTTAATAAAGTTAATTATTTTGGCATTCAATTCATAATTTTTTACCGGAACATATTAATTTTATAAAGTAACAATATATATTACAAATAATAATCATATTTGCTAAAATATTAACATAATAAAATGAACACACTTATACTGATATTATTTTCTTTTTTCGGCTATTTAGCAGCGTACAGGTTATATGGCAGATACCTGGCAAAAAAAATATTTATTCTGTCAGATAAAAACAGGATGCCCTCACAGGAATTCAATGATGGTGTTGATTTTGTACCTGCCAGGAAAGGTCTTGTTTTCGGCCATCATTTTACTACAATAGCGGGTATCGGGCCTATTGTAGGGCCTGCAATAGGGGTTATATGGGGATGGTTGCCTGCTTTTTTATGGGTCTTTCTGGGTTCTATCTTTATGGGAGCAGTTCATGATTTTGCAACATTAGTGATATCTGCAAGAAACAAAGGACAGACAATAGGAGACCTTACCGGAAATGTTATTGACAATTCCACACGTTATGCATTTCAGTTTTTGATACAGTTCCTGTTATGCGTAGTACTATCAGTCTTTGCAATAATTGTATCAACATTACTTGTTGAGTATCCTGAATCTGTAATACCGGTCTGGTTGCAGATTCCAATAGCTGTATGGCTGGGATGGCAGATCAGAAATGGCAAAAATGTGGCTTTGTATTCAGCAATTGCTGTAATTCTGATGTACATAACTATTGTTGTCGGATCAATGCTTCCTATAGATATATTTCCATTGCTGGGATCCAAAAAAATTGCCTGGAGCTTGATATTATTTATTTACGTATATTTTGCCTCAACAGTTCCTGTTAATAAGTTATTACAGCCCAGGGACTATATAAATTCTCACCAGCTTCTTATAGCTATGATTTTGCTGGTATTGTGTATTATTATTGCACATCCCTCAATATCTGCTCCTGCTATTAATCCTGCGGCTTTTGAGCCTGGCACTGACATCCCTGGCCTTATGCCGTTGTTATTTATTACCATAGCCTGCGGCGCGATATCAGGTTTTCATTCGTTAGCTTCTTCAGGTACTACGGTAAAGCAGGTTGAAAAGGAAACAGATACATTGCCCATAGGATACGGAGGCATGATACTTGAAGGATTTCTGGCAATAATTGTTATTGTTGCTGTTACCGGGGGTCTTGGTGATGCTTTTAGTGATCATTATTCATCATGGAAAAGATTTGGCGGGGGCATGGATATTAGTCCGAAGCTTGATGCCTTCATAGCAGGGGCTTCAAACCTGTTGTACAGCATTCATATACCTGCAGGCATTGCTACTTCTCTGCTGGCTGTTTTTATTGTCAGTTTTGCAAATACTACGCTTGACTCTGCCGCAAGGATTCAGAGACTTTCATTACAGGAAATTTTCAAATCAAAAAACGGAAATATTATAAAACCCATAAATAACAGGTATATTGCTACAATAATTGTGGTTATTCTTGCTTCGGTACTCACATTTCACGAATTACAGGCTAAAAGGGCATTGGAACTCTGGCGGATATTCGGTGCTTTGAACCAGTTGCTGGCAGCACTGGGATTAGGTATTGTCAGTATATGGCTGTACCATAAGAAAAAAAATTATCTGCTGTCTTTTATTCCTATGTTATTTGTTCTTGCCGTAACAATTTGGGCAATGGTGAAAAATATTATTGACTTTAAAAAATCCAATATGCTATTGCTAATAATTGCATTATTGATTTTAGCCCTTACCAGCTGGATGTTGATCAGCGGGATAAGATCCCTGTTCATGAAATCAAGATGAATTGAATGAATTGCTAAATTGCTTTTCTAGAACCTGATCTCAAACGTGCTGTAATTTTTAATAACGGCATCTTCAATGTCAATATGGTCAACAAATGAAAAGTCAGATCCTTTTCTGCACCATTTAATGAATTCTGTAACGTTTTTCTCCGGTCCTTCAGATTCAATATAAACGCTCCCGTCAGGCATATTTCTTATATATCCTTTAATGCCGTATGATGCAGCAATATTACGTGCGGAATACCTAAAGCCAACGCCCTGTACCATTCCAAATATCCTGATATTTTTATGTATCATTACGTGGTATTTTCTTTAATTTTGATACTTCAAAAACATAAGAAAATATTAATCCTATGTTAAAAATACTTGATTTATTTTTTATAGTATTCCATACAGTATTGATATTTTTCAATCTTTTTGCATGGATATTTAAAAAAACACGTAAGCTAAACCTGATAACACTTCTGCTTACGGGTGCCTCATGGTTTATTTTGGGAATATTTTACGGATTAGGGTATTGTCCGCTAACAGACTGGCATTTCACGATTCTGGAGCAGCTGGGCAATAATAACCTGCCTAATTCTTATGTCAAGTACCTTGCAGACAGGTTAACGGGTCTGGACATAAATGCATCCCTGGTTGAATTAATGACTTTATTACTGTATTTTTCAGCACTGGCTGCATCAATTTTTGTAAATATCAGAGATTATATTTCCTTAAAAAGGGGACAGCCACCTTTATGAAATTATAAATTTTAAGTTTTGAATTTTAAACTATTGTATTTTTAAGTTTAAGGTTAACATCATGCATTAAACCTTAAACATTACACTAACAATGCAATTTAACAATTCACCCTATGAAATTCCCGCTTCGCGGGATTTCACAGGGTAAACACTTTAGCCATTTATCAATTATACTTTGTGATTTTGGATTAGTTTTACAGCGCTCTTCAGTCTTTTTGATCTACGGTTTTGCTTAATAATTTCTTATTCGGTAAGATATTTATTAATCATATTGACAAGTTTCGCAATCTCTATGGGTTTTGTTATCTGGTCAGTACAGCCTGCCTCAAAGCATTTTTCCCTTTCACTTTCAAGAACCAATGCTGTTTGAGCAATAATTGGTATAGATTTATTAAATTTTCTTATTTGCTTTGTAGCCTCAAAACCGTTCATTTTAGGAAGCTTCAGGTCCATTAGTATTAAATCTATTTTGCTTATTGATCTGCATAGCTCAACAGCCTGTGAACCATTTGATGCCTGTAATAACTGAGCCTGTGTATTTTGCAGAACTGCTTCCAGAAATTTGAAGTTTACTTCATCATCTTCAACAATCAGAATAACTTTATTTTTCCAGTTATACTCAGTCATTTCCTGTTCTTCAACATTTCCCTCAGATAAAGCTTCAAAGGGTATATCTTCATATGGTATTTGAAAATAGAATGCCGAACCCTTTCCTGATCCTGATTCAACCCACAGTCTTCCTCCGAGAAGCTTAACCAGTCCGTTTGATATAGTGAGGCTAAGGCCCAGTCCTTCAAATTTCTTAATAATAGTATCTTCAACCTGTGATAGTTTGTCAAACATATATTTTTGTTCTTCATCTGTAAATCCGACTCCGCTGTCTTTTACGTAAAACTCAAGCTTTGCATCACTTGTTTTATAATACCCGAATTCAACAAAACCTTTATCAGTAAAATACATGGAAGTATTTATCAGATTTGATAAAATCTGGATTATCCTTCCCGAGTCAGTATATGCTATTATTTCTTCATCATCAGGTAATTTTGCCTTTATTTCAAGGTTTATTTTATTAAGCCGTATCTTTTCCTGTTTAAAGCTCACCAGCAATTCATTGAGAAGGATATTTAAATTACACGGAGATTTGTTTATTCTTAATTCTCCGGTTTCATACTTTGTTAATTCGGAAATATCGTCAACCAGTTTTTGTAATTGTTGTCCCTGTTTTATTATTATTTTAACATACTCTTTCCTTTTAGCTTCGTGAAGTATACCAATATTTAGTAATTCAGAAAAACCTATTATAGAATTCATAGGTGTTCTTATTTCATGAGAAATGTTCGATAGAAAGATATTCTTTCGCATATTCAGTTCTTCCGCTCTTTCTTTAAGTCTTGTAAGCTCTTTATCCAGCTTTTCCTGTTTCGTGACATCAATTAATGTTCCTATAGTATAATTCTTTTTACTAATAGGATCAGTAATATTGGCTATTTTAGTCTTAAAGCTTAATACTTCTTTAGCCTCCGAATTAAGCTTCATTATCCTGAAGTTATTCACTGCTGTTTCTCCTTCGCTAATTGGCACTTTAAGATATTGCTCCAGTGTTATTCTGTCATCCTGAACAACTTTAGAAAGAAAGCAGTCAACATTCAGGGATAATTTACCTGTAATACCTAATTTATCATTAATAATTATTAATGCCGAAAGTATA
>CAZFHF010000114.1:0-8999 GCA_964518655.1 uncultured Bacteroidales bacterium
CTAGTAAAAACCCCGATACTGATATAAGCTGCACTCATCAGTATTAATCCCAGATAACCGGTTAATACTGCACCATGATCAACAGGGCCGATTTTTGCAATTGTAATATAATAGGGTATTGTCAATGCCAGAGAAATCAGAATAAGCAATAATGTAGAGAGATACTTACCCATCACCAGTTGCCAGTCTGATACCGGCTTAGTAAGCAGCATCTCCAGTGTGCCCGAATTTTTCTCTTCTGCAATCAAACGCATAGTAAGTGCAGGGATAAAGAAGAACAAGGTCCAGTAAGCAACGTCAAAGAACGACTGAAGGCTTGCTTGTTTAACAAGAAAAACATCCCTTCCGAAGAGCCAGGTAAAAAATCCGCTAAATCCCAAAAAAGCAATGATCATTATATATGCCAGCAATGAATCAAAAAAGGAATTCAACTCACGTTTACAGACTATCCAAATTTGTCTCATAATATAGAAATGTTAAATGTTAGATTTTAAATTAGTTCATAGTAAGTTCACGAAATACATCTTCAAGTTTAGTTTCAGTGGGAGTCAACTCTGTAAGGTACCATTTCCTTGCCACACACAAATCAAAGATATCCTTTCTGCATGAACTGTCAGGTTTGCTTTGCACCTCAAACTGGCTGTCACTCTTTGATAAAATATCCACAAGATGGACATTTTGCAGTTCCTGCAATGATTTATAAATATCATTAACATTCCCGCCTTCTATTGTAACCTTAAGAATTTCGCGGTTTTGTGCTTGTTTTCTTAAATCACGCGATGTGCCGTCAGCAACAATCCTCCCTTTGTTTATTATAAGGATCCTGTCACATGTTGCTTCCACTTCAGCAAGAATATGAGAACAGAGAATTACTGTCTTTTCCCTGCCAATTTTCCTTATTAATTCACGGATTTCAACTATCTGGTTGGGATCAAGTCCGGATGTTGGCTCATCAAGTATCAATACTTCCGGATCATGAATAAGCACCTGAGCAAGGCCCACTCTTTGCTGATAACCCTTTGACAACTCGCCTATTTTCTTATGTTTCTCACCTTTAATCCCGCATAAATTAATCATCTCGAGAATCCGGTTCCTGATATGGCTTTTCTGAATGCCATGCAATTCAGCAATAAAATACAAATAATCTATTACAGGCATTTCATTATAAAGCGGGTTATTCTCCGGAAGGTACCCTATATTCTTCTTTATTTCCTCAGGATTTTCCTTTATTGAATACCTCCCTACCTTAATATCCCCTTCATTAGGCATCAGAAAGCAAGTTATTGCCCTCATGGTGGTTGTTTTACCTGCGCCATTCGGGCCAAGAAACCCGAGAATCTCTCCTGTTTTTACCTTGAATGATACATTATCAACTGCTTTTTGAGCACCGTACATTTTTACAATGTTTTCAACAACAATGTCCATAATCATTTAAATTTAACATTATTAGAAAATCGTGTACAAAAGAAATAAAATCATTAAAATTTTTATAATTTTTTATGATTTTTTAAGAAAATAAAAAGCCACCGCTTTTACACGATGGCTCCTTATCAAACTCAACCTTATCCAACCTGAACTAATCCCTATGAAACCTTAATTTCTTTAACCGGCTTTACTGCTTCTTCTCTTTTCGGAACAACGATATTCAGTATTCCGTCCTTATGTGTAGCTTTAATTTTATTGGCATCAACAGAGTCAGGTAAAGTAAAACAACGTGAGAATGAAGTGTAGCTAAATTCCTTCCTTAATACACCTTCTTCATTAGTCTCATTTTTAGCTTCTTTCTCAGAAGAAACAGACAGTACATTATTATCCAGACTAACTTTAAAATCATCCTTGTTTAATCCGGGAGCTGCAACATCAATTCTGTATTCTTTTTTACCTTCAGTTATATTAACTGCCGGTACACTATAGCTGTCATTCCGGTTATAAAAACTTGGAAAAAAGTCGTTGCTGAATAATTCATCAACAAGACTTGGCCAGCTTTCTCTTGATTTTCTGACTATTGGTAACATTTTTTTGTCCTCCTTATTTTGATTTAACTTATTTTTTTCAACTGATCAGATACAGGCAATTTATATACCAATAATAAATAACTGCCATATAGGCAGTTATTAGTTATGCATTAACGTCATAATGGCAGTATATATTATAAATTTATTGTCATGGACCCTTAAAGTGCATTGATTTTATAGGAGTTTTTTAATAATAACAGAAAAATCAATAAATAGAGTGATATAAATGCAATGTTATTTATATACTTTCCGATAAGAATTTATCAATTCTAAGTATATCAATCTGCTTTTATAATTACAGAGACTTATGTTTTATAAACAGATTAGAACTCAAATTTGATTTTTTATAATACTTATTTTATTACCTATTGCAATTAATAAACAGTAAATAAGTATTATATTTACTTTATAATCATATTGTTAATATGAAATTAAACATTTAATAAAATGAGAAATCTCTTAACTTTTGCATTATTATTAAATTTTATGATCAAAGCAGCCGCATCTGATTATTACGTTAGTGCAGGAGGTGGCAGTGATGATACAGGTGACGGCACCACGGGCAATTCCTGGCAGACTATCACCTTTGCGTTAACCCAGATAACCGGAAGTGGTCATACGGTTCACGTTGCAACAGGGACTTATGATACTACTTTAGGAGAAACATTTCCTATTCTTATAAAAAATGGTGTATCATTAGTTGGTGCCGGGATGGATAGCAGTATTATTGACGCAAAAAGCACTAACAGTGTGGTTCGATGTATTGGTATTGTTGATATATCAACCTCAATAGAAGGATTTACGATACAAGGTGGTTATACAGAGATTGATGATAATGGGGCCGGGATATTTATCTCTGCCGGATCAATGCTGAAGATTGAAAAAAACAAAATTACAAATAATACATGTAAGTGGACTAACAATAGTGGTATTGTTTATATAACAAATTCAACACCAATAATATCGGAAAATATCATAAAAAATAATGATTATCATTGGAATGGTTCTGGAATATATATTTTTAATGCTTCTCCAAAGATAACGTACAATTCTATAATAAATAACACCGGATCTTCCGAGCCAAGCGGTATTTGTATTGAGGGCTCCTCAAGCTCACCAAAAATTTTAAATACTATAATTGCAGGGAATTCGGGATACGGTATCCACTGTGCATCCAATGTTAATCCCATAATTATTAACAATACGATTTCCGAAAATACAGGTGATGGGATTTATATTTATTCTGCATCTCCCGATTCAATCTTCAATAATATCATTTCATTGAATTCAGGGTATGGTATTAGGGAAAATAGCACTGCAAGTGATCCCGGAAAGGCCTGGTACAATTTATTCTATGCAAACGAAGACGGGCTTTATCTGGATGAAGGTTCCACAAGTTACTTTGCAGCAAGTTTATTAAATACAGGAGTCATTGAGTGTGAAAATAACTTAGACGGAGACCCTTTGTTTGTAGACAGAATTAATAGTGATTATCATTTGCATCTGGGTTCTCCTGCTATTGATAGTGGCGATCCGGCTTTTATTTATAGTCTTGAGCCGTCTCCAAATGGAGAAAGGGTAAACATCGGTGCTTATGGAAATACTACAGAAGCTGCAACCAGTGATTCTCCGCCTACACTCCCTGTTAATATCTATGTAGATGCAACAAATGGCAGCAATATAACAGGCAATGGCACTTCGGGCAGCCCCTGGCAGACTATCACCTTTGCGTTAACCCAGATTACCGGAAGTGGCCATACGGTTTATGTTGCTGCAGGGACTTATGATACTGCCTTAGGAGAAACATTTCCTATTATTATAAAAAATGGTGTATCATTAGTTGGTATCGGGATGGATAGCAGTATTATTGACGCAAAAAGCACTAACAGTGTGGTTCGATGTATTGGTATTGTTGATATATCAACCTCAATAGAAGGATTTACGATACAAGGTGGTTATACAGAGATTGATGATAATGGGGCCGGGATATTTATCTCTGCCGGATCAATGCTGAAGATTGAAAAAAACAAAATTACAAATAATACATGTAAGTGGACTAACAATAGTGGTATTGTTTATATAACAAATTCAACACCAATAATATCGGAAAATATCATAAAAAATAATGATTATCATTGGAATGGTTCTGGAATATATATTTTTAATGCTTCTCCAAAGATAACGTACAATTCTATAATAAATAACACCGGATCTTCCGAGCCAAGCGGTATTTGTATTGAGGGCTCCTCAAGCTCACCAAAAATTTTAAATACTATAATTGCAGGGAATTCGGGATACGGTATCCACTGTGCATCCAATGTTAATCCCATAATTATTAACAATACGATTTCCGAAAATACAGGTGATGGGATTTATATTTATTCTGCATCTCCCGATTCAATCTTCAATAATATCATTTCATTGAATTCAGGGTATGGTATTAGGGAAAATAGCACTGCAAGTGATCCCGGAAAGGCCTGGTACAATTTATTCTATGCAAACGAAGACGGGCTTTATCTGGATGAAGGTTCCACAAGTTACTTTGCAGCAAGTTTATTAAATACAGGAGTCATTGAGTGTGAAAATAACTTAGACGGAGACCCTTTGTTTGTAGACAGAATTAATAGTGATTATCATTTGCATCTGGGTTCTCCTGCTATTGATGGTGGTGATCCTAATAGTCCTTCAGATCCTGATGGGACAAGGGCAGACATTGGTGCTTTATATTGTCCTCAGGGCTTTTTTATTGATATTTCAACAGCCACTCAAGGTGAACAGTCAGGTGATATAGATGTAAACTATTTAATAATCAATTCCAATAGTACTGAAGCAAGTCTTTTATGTGAGTATAAGGATCCATTAACATCTGTATGGCAAGTGGCAAGCGTTACCGGGGATACATCACAACTGCAACCTGAAAACTATGATGGCCTGATTACCTGGAATTCAACAATGGACCTGCCGGCTGTGGATATAGAAAACCTGATGTTCCGTATAACACCAAGGGATGATGAAACCGGATCAGCAGACTCAATAATTTTCCATCTTGATAATAATGAGCCTCCCACAGTTGAAATCAGCGATCCGGCCGGGGAACAGGAAGGATATGTTACAATCAATTACAGCCTGTCTGATAATGAAAATGATACCTTATCCATTTTATGTGAATATTACGATGATGATGCTTCAGGATGGGTTAATGCAAGTATTACGGAAGATACTGCTGGAATTACAGATTATTACGGAAGTATAACATGGAACACTATCGCCGACTTACCAACGGCTGCAACCTATGTTATGTTTAGAATTACCCCTAAAGATCTGGATCCGGGAACTTCGGATACTACGGAGTTTATTTTAGATAACATTGGTGTTCCGGTATTGATAATAAATACCCAACTAACGGGAGAGCAAGCCGGGGATATATTATTTGAATATACAATTTCAGATGATGAAAAAGATATAATAAGTCTATCTCCCGAGTATTCTGCAGATGCAGGAGAAACCTGGCATGATGCATCAATAACAGGAAATACTACAGGGATTGACAGTCTTCATTATTCAGGAAGCCTGATATGGCATTCAGATATAAATTTATCTGGAGCTGATCTTTTAACCGTTAGATTTCGTATTGTGCCAGATGATGGTAATGTTGGTATATCAAGCGAGACAATAAATTTTCATCTGGATAACAATGCCGTACCATCGATTGTCCTGGATAATAAGTATGAAGTACATGACAGGGATATTACCATAAATTACAGTTTGTATGATTCGGAGTATGACACACTGAGCATTTTTGCCGAATACTATGAAAGTTCAACATATGCATTTATTTATGCTACCATAACAGGTGATACAACCAGTATAGACAGCTCAGAATATTCGGGGAACATTGTCTGGCAATATATTAATGATTTACCTGATATCTCAGATACAGTATTTTTTCGTGTAACAGTAATGGATAAAGATACCGGACAGTCAGATACAATAAAGATTTTGCCATTTTTAAGAGTAGCAATCACTACAGATAAATACTCAATTTGCAATGGTGAATCATTGCAATTAACTGCCATACCAGAAGGAGGAACAGGGACATATCAGTATTCATGGTCATCTGATCCCTCTGGATTTTCTTCATCAATAAGTAATCCTGTTGTTTCACCTGACACTTCAACTAACTATACCGTTTCTGTAAATGATGGTGAAAATACAGTAAACAAATCCGTTACTATTACAGTAAATGTTCTGCCTCACTTTGAAATTGCCGGGGAAAGTGAACCGTGTGCAAACCAATTAAATGAATACTATTCTGTTGAAAACAATCCGGACTATTTATATGACTGGAATATTATAGGCGGAGATATTATTTCCGGCAAGTACAGTTATGAATTAACAGTCAACTGGGGGAGCCAGCCTGAGGGAAGTAAGGTTAGTCTGACTGCTACTGATAATGAAACAGGCTGTAATATTACAGAAGATTTTATTGTTAATATCTTACCAAGCCCTGATAAGCCTGAAATTATGCTTAAAGGGCAACAGTTGTTAATCTGTCCTGATTCGGGAATATACTCGTATCAATGGTATAAAGATAATTTACCAGTTGAAAATCAAACAAGGCAGTTTTACTTTATTGCCGAGCCGGAACTGTCAGCAAACTATTATGTTGAGGCTGTATTTGAAAATTCATGCAGAACAATATCCGATCCGTTTCAATTAAATACAAAATCAAATGAGATAAAAGGTTTTAACAGTCATATCGAGGGCTCACTTATATTATATCCGAATCCAAATGAAGGAATTTTTCACCTGGTAATAATAAATGAGATAAATGCTAAGGTTAAGATATCTGTAAGAGATTATTGCGGGAGAATATTAAAAAATGTTGAAGTAGATAAACAATCTCACTACTTAGCAACTGACATAAATATTATTGATTTAATTAATGGATTATATTTTATTGAAGTAACCTTCAATAAGGAAACGTATTTAAGAAAAATAATATTAAACAAATAACATAAAACATAAATCTTAATAAAAATGATTGTAAAGAAACTAAGTTTTATCATATTATTGATTTTTTTACTTCATCATATAACTTTTACCCAGGAAGTAAAATTTACTGCCAAAGAAAATCAATGGATCAAATCTGAGATTAATAATTTGCTTGGGAAGTATGAAGAATATGCCAGCTTCTCTAAAGATGGTGTAAATATCGATCCGGCTATGGTAAATAAATTTAAAGACTTATTTAGTAGTACAAATAGAACCGTTTATAATAATTTGGAGCCGGGACAACCATCTGGACAAAATATAACTGTAAATGATTATATTATCAAAATAAAATCATTTTATCAAAGTGGACTGGAAGTAAAATTAATTTGGAATATTGAACAAATGAGCAATCCATTTAATGTATTGAACACAATAAATAGATATCAGTTGTTTCTTCCGGTTGAAATCAGGTTATTAGGACTTTATAAGGATAACAGGATACACAATTTTAAAGAAAATCTATATTTTGTATTTATGTTAAAAAGAACCAAAGAAGGATTATCAGAACTCAAAATTCATAATATACAAAAAGTAAAACCGGCCTTTAAAGTTTCGAAAAAGAGTAATTTACATCTATGTCTCAATGCAGCTCCTTTATACACTAAAATATATAGCAAAGATATTTTTAACCATGAATACTGGGGTGCAAAAGGTGAAATAGGATTTAATTTAGGCTTGAGAGTATCATACTTTTTTAGTAACACTCTTGGAATAAATGCAGGTATTGGATATAGTAGTTGCAGAACACAATACTTTTTAAAAGATTTTAACAATTATGGTATCAATACATTACAGGATGAAGATGAAGAAGGAGATATTTATTATAAATATTTTGTTGATACCGATGTCGAAGAATATAGTACTTTAAACTATTTAGATATTCCTCTTGGCATTACATTAAGACCGGTAAAAGAAAGAAATATAGTACCTTTTTTAAATTTTGGATTACAGATATCTTATTTATTATCATCAAATTTCAATGCAACAGGCTATTCCTCTTACCAGGGTTATTTTCCTTATTACCATGTCGTCTTGTATGATTTGGAGGAGTATGGCTTTACTAACCGTGATATTGAAGAAAATGATGACTGGAAAGTGAGACCCATTAATATATCAGCCTTTCTATCAGCCGGAGTATCAATATCTATTTCCAGGTCAGTTTCACTTGGTATTAATCCAGAGGTTTATCTGGGTTTAAATGATTTGGGATATAAAAAAGCAAAATACCGTGAAGATTTTATAAATACAACTGGAAAAGAACCTGGTAAAACGTATATACAAGCCTATGGTCTCAACTTGTCTTTATTATTTAAATTATAATAATATATTTTTGTAATATAAAAATGTGAATTAATCAACAATAGTATTTTAAACGTAACTGGAAACCGTCCTTTTAGGTATAAAAAATATTAACAACCAGTGATTTATCGTTATAAAGAATGAAAAGATCCGGAAAAATTTGCTGTCAAATAAGTTTTTTCATATTTAAATTTTTAATAATCCTGAATTTAAACAGTCAGGATTTCCGGCAAATTATAGCCACCTCCAGTGGTTGTTATGGTATAGTTAATATTAAGAAAGAAAAGCAGGTAGATAACAAACTTGAACTTAAATTATTTATTCAATGGGTAAATGAAGAATTAGAACCTGTTATTAATAATGAATCTGTTGTTATACTTAAAAAGGAAAATCTTATCATTGATCCTGCAAATATTATAGCAAATAATATATTTGAAGATACGGATTATATCGTTTTTAATAAATCACATGAATTATATTTTGTCTTAAATGAAGATATAAAAGAAGAAGAGATTTCATTTAACCTTACCTTTGATATTGCATCAAATCCTCAGAAAGTAAATATTTTATCCGATACTAAAGAAATAGTTTTTAAAAAACCAAGGACTATTGATATCTCATATTCAATTG
>CAZFHF010000115.1:0-2062 GCA_964518655.1 uncultured Bacteroidales bacterium
AATAAATTCTTTTATTTTTTCCCTGATAAAATCCAATGCATTTCTTATTTGTGTATCAACGGTATTCTCCGTGATATTGAGTTTATTCCCTATTTCTTTGTAAGTAAGGCCCTCATTACGGCTCAGACTAAAAATCTGTTTTCTGCGAGGCGGTAATTTTCCTATTATTTCTTCAAGAATATTATTTATTTCATTGTAATTCAGGTCAATCTCAGTTTTATGTTCACTTCCTTCATTCCTGTGAATAATATATTCCCTGTATACTTTCTCATTTATGCTCTTCCTCAGGTGATTATATAATTTATTTTTTGCTATTTTGAATAAATACCCATAAAATGAGCGGTTGACATCAATTCTTTCCCTGTTTGCCCATATTTCCATAAATATATTCTGAACCAGCCCTTCCGATTCCTCTTTATTTTTTAATGTCCTAAAGCAGAAATAATATAGCTTCTTATGATATTTGAGGAACAACAACTCAAAAGCTTTGGGATTACCTAGCTTAAGATGATTAATTAATATTAAATCTTCTCTTATTACCATTAAATAATTAAGAAAATTATTTACCGGGTAATATTAAGATATTTCCCAATATAATAAAAAAAATTAGTGATTTAATATACTGGTTTGCTTGCAGGAAGGCTGAAAGTAAAGGTACTGCCCTTGCCTTTTTCACTTTCTACTTTAATATGTCCGCCATTCTTCTCAATAAATTCTTTACAGATTATCAATCCCAGTCCTGTTCCCGTTTCTCCGGATGTGCCGGTTGTAGAATAGTATGTGTCGATTCTGAAAAGTTTATCCAGATTTTCCCTGTTAATGCCGGTACCGTTATCACTTACTGTTATTTCAATAAACTTGTTATTATTATTGCTGCCTATTTCCACCGTACCTTTAGGTTTGGAAAATTTTATAGCATTACTAATGAGGTTTCTGATAACAGTTGTGATCATATTCTTATCAGCATATACAACATTATTGCCATCAATATGGGATTTAAGTTTAATTTGCTTCTTTTCAGCGCTTATTTTCTGAAGGTCGATAGTTGATTTTACTATTTCAGAGATATTAATATTTTCAGGTGTGAACTTAATTTTATCTGTTTGCGTTCTTGCCCATTGCAATAGATTTTCAAGAAGGCTATATGCTGATTCTGATGAGATATTTATTAATTCCAGTAAATCAATTTTCTGATTATCATCCATCTGGTCAAAATCTTTTCTAAGTAGTTCCGAAAAACCTATGATAGCATGGAATGGATTTTTCAGGTCATGGGCAATAATGGAAAAGAACTTATCTTTTGTCTTGTTAAGTTTCTCTAGCTCATGGTTGACACGCTGCAGGTTTTCAGTTTGCACTGCCAGTTTTTCCGACTGTAACTGAATTTCCTCCTGCCGTTCTTCAAGCAGCTGATTTATTTCCTGCAGGTCTTCAGTCTTTTTTCTCAGTTCTTTTTCAACATTCTTAAGCCTGGTAATATCACGTCCTATCCCCACAATACCTACTACTTTTCCCTCCTTACCTTTAAGGGGTACTTTGGTTGTAGAGATTATAACCCTGTTTCCCTGCTCATCAAGTCCCGGTTCTTCATAATTGATTTTTGCTTTCCCGCTTTTAATTATTGTCTGTTCGTCATTGTAAAAGCGGCTTGCCAGTTCATAGGTGTAAAAATCAAAGTCAGTTTTGCCAATCAGATTTTTTGGTACTGTCCCCATTACTGCCGCTACCTTTTTGTTACCGACAATAAACCTGCTTTGCTGATCTTTGATGTATATTACATCAGGCATGTTGTCAATTAATGTTTTAAGCTGGTTCCTCTCGTCAAATATCGATTCCTCGACTTTCTTTTCCAGTTCGAACTTTTCCTGCTTATATTTTTTTAACCATATTACAATAATAAAAACAAAGGCCCCGGAAACAATAAAGATAATAGAAAGTGTGAACCATAAGTTTTTCCATAATGGGCGGGAAATTGTTACTGAACTATATATGCCTTTTTCATTAAGTGTTTCAAACCACTTATATTCTTGCTGATCCTGAAGAACACATGCAATTGTATTTT
>CAZFHF010000115.1:2072-8914 GCA_964518655.1 uncultured Bacteroidales bacterium
TTGCGACAGGTTTTGTATATGTGCAGTCTGGTATAACCTGCAATTAACTTCCTGCCCGGCTGCTAAAGAGCAGAAAAATACCAGCAGAAAAATTAGCTTTTTTAGTATTATCTTTAAATAAGGCAACAAATAAAAGTTCAATTATGTTCAATATTACGAAAATATTTGTATAAGGTTTAAATTTATTATTAACAAAATGAATGGAAATATTGCCATTATAAGTATAATCCTGAAATACTGATAAAATTGCGGTAAATTGTTGACTGTCCTGACCTGGAGTATATATAATTTGTTAAATATTATCACTTCTAGCCAGGAGCAGGTATAGTAAAGAAAAATGTGCTTCCCTGGCCGGCTTTGCTTTCAACCCATATCGAACCACTGTTTTTAATGATAAATTCTTTACACAGTATTAATCCCAGGCCTGTTCCTGTTTCACCGTCAGTTCCCGTTTTTGAGATATTTGCATCTACTCTGAAAATTTGTTGTATTTCTTCTTCTGACATGCCCACACCTGTATCTTTGATGCTAATTTCAAGTTCTCCGTTCTTTTTCTGGCATTTAATTACTATTTTACCTCCGTCACCTGTGAATTTTATAGCATTTGTTAACAGGTTTCTTACTACAGTATTAATCATATTGCGGTCGGCGTATATATTCCGTGAATCTACGGCATTATGTTCAACAGTTATGTTCTTTTTATTAATATTTTCTTTAAGCAGTGTTATATTTTGTTCGATTAGCTGTTTCAGATCAAAATCAGCAGGTTCAAATGCAATTTTATTTGTTTGGGTTCTGGCCCATTGCAGGAGGTTTTCCAATAGATTGTAAATATTTTTTGAGGAGTCATAAATCACTTCAGCATATTTATATTTCTTTTCTTCAGCTAATTTTTCAAATTTCACTTTCAATAGTTCTGAAAAACCCAGGATTGTATTAAAGGGATTTTTTAAATCGTGTGCAATAATTGAAAAGAACTTGTCTTTTGTATTGTTAAGCTCTTTGAGCTGGGCATTTGCATCTTCGAGCGATTCTTTTTGTTCCTCAAGGACTTCTTTCTGGGCCTCAAGTTTTTCAGCTTGTTCTTCTATCTGCATTTGACGTTCTTCAAGCAATGTGTTTGTTTCATTCAGGTTGTTAGCTTGTTTGATCAGCATCTCATTTTTCTCTTCAATCTCAGCAGTTCTTTGCTTAACGAGTTTCTCCAGGTATATTTTTTGTTTCTTGAGCCTGTTTATCCTGTATAAATAAAAACTTATTGTCGATGCAACAATAAATAATATGAAAGCGAGTTTAAATATAATGGTTTTCCACCAGGGTGGTAAAACAGTAATTTTGAGAGATATTCCTTCCTCGTTCCATACACCATCGTTATTGGATGCTTTGACTTTGAATATATATGTTTTGGGATTCAGGTTTGTAAATGTTGCTTCCCTTTTTGATCCCATATAGTTCCACTCCCTGTCAAATCCTTCAAGCTTATAGGTATACTCATTTTTTCCCGTATTAAGGTAGTTTAATGCCGCATATTTAATGGTTATTACCGATTGCCTGTATGACAAAGTGAGTTCTTTTGTTTCACTTATATGCTTTGTCAGCGGTGAATTTTCTCCACCGATCTCAACAGGTTTATTAAATATCAAAAGATCTGTAAATACTATATCGGGAATGTACGGGTTTTTTGATATACTATCAGGATAAAAAGAATTAAAACCGTTAATTCCTCCGAAATACATCAAATCATCATTGCCCTTAAAGTACGACCTCCTGTTAAACTCATTCCCCTGAAGGCCATTACTTTCATCATAGTTTATGAATTTGGGAACTTCCGGACAGGTAATACCATTATAAAATTTTGATAAGCCTTTGTTTGTGCTAAGCCAGAGATTGCCGTGATTATCCTCGCAAATACCCTTTATAACATTATCAGGTAATCCGTCCTTTTCAAGGTAATACGAAAAAGTGCTGTCAGCCCTGTTAAACAAATTCAGGCCATCTTCGGTCCCCAGCCATATATTCTTTTTACTGTCTTCGAATATTACTATTGCCCCGTTGTAAGATATACTTTTTTTATCATTGCGATCATGCGTAAAATGCATAAACTCTTCTTTCTCCTTATTAAATACATCAACAGCTACACTTGTGGATATCCATAGTTCATCGTAACTGCTTTCCATTAAAGTTCTTATCCACAAATTTGAAAGACTGTTAGTATTTTCATAGGACCAATATCTCCTGAATTTGCCGGTTTTGTAATCGTATCTGTTTAATCCTCCGTTCATGCATGCTATCCATAAGGTGCCTTCTCTGTCTTCAATTATATCAAAGATGTTATTGCTCCCAATACTCTCGTTGTCATTTACATCGGTCATATACCTCGTGAAAGATTTCGTTTTGTTATTAAAAAGGTTCAGTCCTCCGGCCCATGTTCCAATCCACATATTATTACGGCTGTCTTTGAAAATAGCCCAGACAGCATTTGAACCAATACTGCGTTCGTTGTTATAATCATATACAAAATGCTGATAAATGTTGGTTTTTTTATTTATAATATCTAATCCTCCTTCAGTACCTATCCATAAATTGTCCCCTTCTTCATATATTGCATTAACAATATTATTATTCAGGCTGTTTTTAGTGTTAGAAATATGATAATAATGACTAAATGAATACATTAATGTATTGTAATAACTCAGCCCGTTACCGTAAGTGCCAACCCATATGGTACCCTGTTTATCTTTGTAAATTGAATGGATTGAATTGTCTGAGATGCTGTAATTATCAGACGGATTGCTCATATAATGTATAAACTCGCAATTATCTTCCTGAAAACCGTTAAGATTGATAATGTTCAGGCCTCCATTCTCGATACCTATCCATAAGTTACCGTTATTATCATCCAGCATTGACAGTATTGCGCCATTATTTATACTTTTACTATTATTAGGATCATTAGTATATTTAATAAACTCGGGATTATAATGCCGGCCTTCTTTGTATTTCATCAGGCATAACCCGCCTCTGCCGGTACCAACCCATATTCTTCCCCCGCTATCCTGGTAAACTTCACGTATATCATTATCACTTATGCTTGCAGGATCATTTTCATTGTGCCTGAATACTTTGAATGAATAATCGGATGTATCCATAAGATATAATCCGTTGTTAGTGCCAAGCCAGAAATTACCAATATTATCTTCAAGCAGGCAATCAACGTAAATATTACTATAAATTTGCTGGATTGATGTGTCTGACGGATTAAACAAATAGAAACCCTGACCTGCTGAAATGAACATTTTTCCATTATCCAGTTCATGAAAGCCGTCAATTAATTCCGTTTCTATAACCGGGTAAGGAATAAACACATCCCGATCCCGGTCATAAACACTAAATCCTCCCTGGGTGCCTATCCATACATTTTTTTTCGAATCTTCATATATGCAATAGATAAAGTTATTTGTCAGGCTATTCTTGTTATTAATATTATGCTTATATATGGTAAATTCATATCCGTCATATTTGTTTAATCCACCACCTCCTGCACCAAACCACATAAATCCATGTTTATCCTGCAGAATACATAGTATCCAGCTTTGTGAAAGTCCGTTTTTGGCTGTAAGATGCTGGAATTTTATCTTTTGTTCCTGGCAAAAAACATTAATTGCTGTGAATAGTAAAAATATGAAATATATCCTTGTCATTTATGAGTAATATTTAGATAAATACATAGCACGAAACAGACTAAAGTAAAACATCAGACTTCCATTCCATATTTTGGGTTTTCTGATAACTTATAATTTTAAATATTCAGTAAACCTTTTTATCGCCAGTTTAATTAAAGTTAATATTTTTTTTTAAGAATGCATATATTATATGACTTTAAAAAATATTCTTTATCCTGAAGCAGGCACTGTGAAATAAAATTTACTACCTTCGCCTGATTTGCTTTCCACCCATATTGAACCGCCGTTTTTCTTAATAAATTCTTTACATAATATCAGGCCTAAACCTGTTCCGGTTTCCCCTTCAGTACCCGTTTTGGATATATTTGTGTCCACCCTGAAAATTTGTTTTATCTCTTCTTCTGACATTCCAACGCCGGTGTCTTTGATACTGAATTCAATATCTCCATTCTTTTTCTGATAGTAAATAGTTATTTTGCCTCCAATGTCTGTGAATTTTATAGCATTTGTCAGCAGGTTTCTTATCACTGTGTTAATCATATTGCGATCTGCAAAGACAGCAAATTTGTCAGATTGTGCGTAATTTACAGTTATATTCTTTTTGCTAATGTTTTCATTTAATAAAGTAATATTTTGTATTACCAGATTATCAAGGTCGAACTCAGATGGTTCAAAGGCTATTTTGTCAGTTTGTGTTCTTGACCATTGCAGTAAGTTTTCCAGCAGGTCATAAATATTTTTTGAGGATTTGTATATAACCTCCGAATATTTATATTTCTTTTCTTCAGATAATTTTTCAAATTTCATTATTAGAAGTTCGGCAAAACCCAGTATGGTATTGAACGGATTTTTCAGGTCATGTGCTATAATTGAAAAAAATTTATCTTTGGTTGAGTTAAGTTCATTCAGGTGGATATTTGCACTTTCAAGTTCTTCCTTTTTAACTTCCAGCTTTTCCGTTTGTTCTTCAATTTGTTGCTGGCGTTCTTCCAGAAGAGTATTTGTCTCATTCAGTTCATTAGCTTGTTTTACTAATATTGTATTCTTTTCTTCAATTTCCATTGTTCGTTCTTTCACTAATTTCTCAAGATATATTTTTTATTTTTTAAATCTGTCTATCCTGTATAGATAAAAGCTGATAACAGACGCCAGAACAAATAATACTACAACCAGCTTAAATATCAGTGTTTTCCACCATGGAGGGAAAACTACTACTTTTAATGAAGTGCCTTCTTCATTCCATACGCCATCATTATTTGAAGCTTTAACCCTGAATACATATGTTCCGGGATTCAGGTTTGTAAAGGTTGCTTCCCGTCTTGAACCAACATAATTCCAATCCTTATCAAATCCTTCAAGCTTATATGCATACGAATTTTTTTCCGCACTAATATAGTTAAGTGCTGTATACCTGAAAGTTATAAGGGATTGTTTATATGTTAAAGTTACCTTTTCGGTTTCAGTTATTGATTTTGTTAATGGTGAGCCTTCCTCATTTATAGGTACTTCTTTGTAAAATACTAACAAATCAGTTATACATACAGGGGGTTTAAACTGGTTTATCTGTATACTGTCAGGATAGAAAATGTTAATTCCGTTTAGACCGCCAAAATACATTTTTCCGTCATTATTTTTAAAATATGAACCATGAATAAACTGGTTTCCCTGTAATCCATCTAATACCAAGAATGTCCTTATACTTAAGTCAAATGGATTAAGTTTTGAAATTCCTTTATTTGTACTAAGCCACAGATTATTTTCATTATCTGTCAGAATTCCGTTTATTGTTGTGTTGGGCAATATTTCTGACCCGATAATTTTAGTAAATCCCTGGGACTTGCGGTCATAATAATTTAGTCCGTTTGACTTACCAACCCACATATTTTTTATGCTGTCCTCTGCAAATGAGTAAACCCAGTTATCACAAAGACTTCCCGGCTCATCGCTTTGTTTATAATTGTAGAAAAGATTGTTCTTTAAATCAGTTATGCATAGTCCTGCATATGTTCCTATCCACAAATAACCATAACTATCTTCAAATATTTTCAGACACCAGTTACTTATTAAGGAATTTTCCCCGCCAGATTGATAATGAATAAAATCATCTGTTTCAGGAGTATATTTATTTAATCCTCCTCCGTTGGTCGCTATCCAGATTTTCCCTTTTTTATCTTCGGAAATAGTCAGGATTGACTTACCACTAATTGAATTGGGATTTTCCGGATCATAAAGGTAATGTTTAAATTTACCGCTAACAGTGTTATAATAATCAAGTCCTCCGCCGTCAGTTCCAATCCAGAGGTTACCTTTTTTGTCTTCATAAACTGCTCCTACTGCGTTATATATTAATGAATTAGTATTGCCGGCCTCATTTTTTATAAGTATAAATTGCTTTTTTCTATCCAGCTGTGCATAAGAAACACCGCCCTGGTATGTGCCTAACCAAATAATACCTTGCTTATCCTCATAAATTGATCGAATGGAATTATTGCTGATACTGGTGTTATTGAATTCATTATGTTCAAATACTGAAAAAGTACTTGTTTTACTGTCATAAAGGTTCAAACCTCCGCCATCAGTTCCTATCCATATTCTTTCCCTGCTGTCAGTAAATATTTCGATTATATTGTTTGAGCTTATGCCTTTCTGATTCTTTTGTGTTCTTATTACGTTAACCTCTGACAAATCTGAATTAATGATATATATACCATTATCAGTCCCAATCCATATATCACCATTTATGTTTTCAATTATGCAAAATATTTTATCACTGATATCAATCTTTTCCCTGTAAGAAGGACTTGATATAAGCTTTTTTCCTGTATTATCATAAGCAAATAAACCAAATGATATGGAACCTATCCATATTCTGTTATTCCTGTCTTTCAGGTATGTCCTGATACCCTCTTTTTTCAATACATTATATTCTTCAATATTATTAAGAAAACTTACAAGTGATCTTTTTAATGTATCGTAAATCAGGATGTCAAGAGCTGTTACAACTATTATATTTCCTTTTTCATCTTCAATAATATCCCGCACGTATCTTTGATCAGAAGAAACTACTTTTTCAAAAGGTATATGATTGAATGCCATCAGGTTCCTGTTTTATATATCCAGCCCGTTATCAGTTCCTATCCACAGATTACCTTTTGAATC
>CAZFHF010000116.1:0-1362 GCA_964518655.1 uncultured Bacteroidales bacterium
AGTTGCCAGTACATAGAACCAGAATCCTTTTCATATTATAAGGATATTATTCACATTAAAAACTAATGTACGTAAAATATAAACAATAAATAATATGAAAAGTTGATGATCTAAATCATTATTTTTGGTGATAAATATCACCTTATTATATTTAAAATAAAATGATCCTGTAATAGAATAATATTGTATATTAAAGTTATTATAAAAATAATTATCTGAATATTCGTGATTATGAAATATAAATCTCATACAATCAAAGTCTTAGTTATTGGAATTGTTTTGCTTTTAAAATGCATCCATATTTGGAGCAATCCTTATTTTACACCTGAACCAAACCATGCTGACACAAGCTGCCAGTTTATAAATATTGCGCCGGCAAATATTACAGATTATGTCTGGAATTTTGGTGACGGAGTTATAATCTATGATACATTAAAAATTTCACCAGTTCATAAGTATGCATCTCCGGGACTTTATTCCGTATGCCTGGTTGTTGCCGATTCTTCGGAGCCTGTGCCATTTGTTGATACTACATGCCAGTTAATAGAAATACTTGATGTAAACAGTAAATGTTTTGCAGATTTTTCTTATACATTTACTCAGGATTATAAGATAAGGCTGGAAGATATGTCATCAGGAGACTATAAAAAAGTATTATGGGATTTTGGTGACGGAAAATACTCAACCATAAAAAATAATGTTGTTCATACTTACGAAGAACCCGGCCATTATGATGTTAAGCTGGCAATCCTTGATGATGACCTTAATATACAAAGCCAGGCAGTGAAAAGTATTATTATAGCAAAGGAAGATATTATTATTGATGCGTATTTTACCGACTCACTAAATTCTTTTAATAAAAACAGGATATTTTTTATTAATCTGTCATCGCAATCAAAGGAATACTTATGGGATCTGGATGACGGCACAATATCAGCTGATGAAGATCCGGTTCACTGCTATAAGACACCCGGTATATACTGTGTTAAGCTAACTGTCTATGATACAGTGACCGGAAAAATGGATAGTTATGAAAAACAGGTACTTGTAAATATGCTGCAGCTCGAATTAAAATCAAATTTCAAATATTACCCCGATATTGAAAACAAAACCCTTTATTTACAGGATTTCTCGACAGGTGGACAAATAGAGCACTATTTATGGGATTTTGGTGACGGAAATACATCAACAGACCGGAATCCTGTTCATCAATACGCTGAAAATGATATATATGATGTTTGTCTTTCAACATGGGGCTATGATACGGCATCATATAACACCTTCTGCAGAAAAGTGAATCTTATTGACAGCTTAAGCAATATTGCAGATTTTTATTTTTATTCGGACTCAACAGGTAATGTA
>CAZFHF010000116.1:1372-8906 GCA_964518655.1 uncultured Bacteroidales bacterium
GATTATCGCAATGTGAAAAAAATGATCATTACCATGTAATATTTAATAATATATCCCGGGGTGATGATCTAACCTATTCCTGGGATTTCGGAGACAGTACTTTTTCAATTGAAACAAATCCTGTTCATTTATATAGTGACACAGGTATATACGTTGTTCATTTAAAAGCATCGGCTGAAAGTAAAAGTTACCATCAGTTTAAGCTAGTAAACTTTCTATCCCGGCAAAAATCATTAATCGGTGGTATCGGATTGATCATCGAAGACGGGGTCTTAAAATCATTTGACACAAAAAAATTAAAACCAAAAGGAATGATATCTGGTGATGTTTCAAGATTCTTCTGGACGTTAAACAGTATTATATTTAATTATGCATCTCTTTGTCCTTTGGCTTTGGATATTGAGGATCCGGATAATCAGATATGTCTGGAGTTGTTTAATAATTTTGACAGTACTCACTGTATAATATGCAGGAATATCAATTTTGATATTTCCGGCTACCGCAGAGAATACTCAAATGAAAATTGTATTATTAACATATACCCTAATCCTGCAAATGATCTTATTCATATTGAATATATTTCTGAAAATACCGGGAAGGCAAATATTGAGATTATTGATTTTACAGGCAGAACAATAAAAAGAATACCTGTGAATCCCGGCCTTTCCGATAAAAATACATTAACAATAAACTGTAATAATTTAGCGAATGGAATATACTATTTGCAGCTGGTTTCCGGAAGAAGTACAGAAGTATATAAAATATCAGTAATAAAATAAGAATTTATTATTAATCCTAATCACCTAATGTTAAAAATTTATACTCCCAGGCTCTTTTATTATTGTCTTTTAATAATAAACACACTACTGTCCCCTGTATTATGTGAATCTGTAAGTTACACATCTGACAAATTATTTAATATTAACAGCGCCCCTAAGGATGACAGTGATTTTGTTAAAATAAATAAGGAACTGGCATGGGAGTTTGCATACGAAAATGTTGACTCTGCAGTTTTTCTATGCAGAAAAGCCTTGTCTGTTTCAATAAAGAATGATTATGACAGGGATATCGGAGATTGTTTTAATATGTTAGGTTCATTCTACTATATAAATAATATGTACGATTCGGCCTTGTATTACTACAACAAAGCAATAGATATTTCTAAAAAACTGAGGTACAACAAAATCTTAGCCTCCGCATATAATAACATAGCTTTAACCTATAATGTACTATGTGATTATAAAAAGGCAGTTCAATACGGATTTCAGGGACTCGAAATTAGAAAAATGTTAAAAGATACATCAGGGATTTCAAAATCACTTAATAATATAGGGACAACATATCATTATATGGGAAGGTATGACATGGCCCTGGAATATTATTTACAGGCACTGGAATTTAAGGAATATACGGGCAATAAACAGGATATCTCTTCTACACTGAATAATATCGGACTGATATATTTTGAAAAAGGAATAAGTGAAGGTCAGCCATACTTTGACAGTGCATTATACTACCATTATATAGCCCTTGACTATAGAAATGATATAAATTTCGAAGCAGGCATAGCCGAATCATATATAAATATAGGCAATGTTTATTCAGAAATTAATAATATTAATAAGGCACTGTATTACTATAACCTGGCTAAGGAAATTTTTTATAAACTGGAAAATAAAGCTGGCATAGCTACATTATTATATAATATTGCTTACCTGCATTATAAAAAAGATGAGCTGGGTTTGGCAATAAATAATCATCTGAAAAGTGTTGATATTGCGAAAGAAATAAATAATATTGATCTGCTAAAAGACAACTATAGTTCGTTAGCTGAATTATATGCCCTGCAAAAAAATTATGATAAAGCTTATAAATACAGCTCTATATATAATTCATTATATGATAGTATTTTCATAATAGAAAACGAAAGAAAGATAGAACAAATAAAAAAGGACTATGAAGTACAGAAGACGGAAAACCTGATATTAAAAGAGGATACTCATAAAAATCTATTTAAATTCAGAGTAACAAAGGCAATTTTACTTTGTACTATTATAATAATTATATCTATTTCAATCCTGTTATATTTTTCTATAAAATCTTTAAAAAACTCGAAAAAAACTACCAAGTTACTGGTTGATCAGAATTTTATTATTACGCAAAAGAGTGAAATTATAAATGACAATATTAATTATGCTAAAATTATCCAGACATCATTATTGCCTTCTCATGAAGATTTGAAAACTCTTTTTCAGGAATCATTTGTTTTATCCATACCCAAAGATATTGTTGGTGGCGATTTTATCTGGTACAGAAATATAGATGGTTTAAAAATTATTGCAATGATTGATTGCACGGGTCACGGCGTATCAGCTGCTTTTATGTCCGTAATAGGAAATACATTACTGAATAAAATAATAATTGAGGAAGGGACATTGGAACCTCCTAAAATATTATATAAACTGAATTTTTATATTACAAGTATGCTGTCAAAGGGAACTGAAAAAGGATTTATTATGGATGGCATGGATATAGCTTTATGTACGATAAAAAACAAATTACTGAATTTTTCAGGTTCACAAATGCCAATATGCCATATATCAGAAGGAAATCTGGAAGTTATTAAAGGAACCCGATTTTCAATAGGTGGTAACATTTTAAATAAAAAATGCGAGTTTTCCAATGAGAAGATTGAATTAAAGAAAGGTGATTATATCTATATGTTCACTGATGGTTATTATGATCAGTTTGGCGGTGAACAATACAGGCCGTTAAGATTTAAGAATTTCCAGAATATGCTTATAGCAAATCACAAACTGCCAATGGAAAGGCAAAAGGAAATATTTCATAATCATATGATAGTGTGGATTGGAAAATATGAACAGCTTGATGATATCACTCTGTTAGGAATCAAGATTTAAAAAGGGGGACCAAAAAGGGGACAGTCACCTTTTCTGTCATAATCCAAGAAACACAATTGCACAACCGCTTAAGAAAATCGTAGCTCCGGCTATTGCATGGGTATATCTTTCCAGTTTTCCAAATGGTAAGGATTTTAATCCGTAAGTTAAAATTAATACCAGGATAAGCATTGTCAATAAAGTAGCTATGGCAAATACCAACGACACTATAACAATCCCAATAGTATTAAGTTTGGCTGCCGGGTACATTAGTATTGGTATTAAGGGCTCGCAAGGACCCAATACAAAAATAAGGAAGAGCACCCATGGTGTCAAATTAAAAGCTTTCTCACTTTTATGAGCATGGTCATGTTCATCTGCATGAATATGCTCATGTTCATGCACCAAACCTCCGTTATGAAAATGTCTGTGTTTGTGAGGTTTATTTCTTATTGCTCTGATAATGCCCCAGATCATATATAAGAATCCGAAAATAATAAAAGCCCAGGCAGCAACGTCTCCGCGTATACTTTCCAGTCCCTTAACCTGAGATAGCCCTATACCAAATGCAATACCAATTGCACCAATGACTATTGAGCTCCCTACATGCCCAATACCACATAATACTGTAACAATACCTGTTTTGAATACCGACCATCTTCTTGCTTTTGAAATTACTATAAAAGGCAAATAATGATCCGGGCCAAGGACGGTATGAATAAATCCCAATGATGCCGCTGTAATTGAAAGAATCCAGATTTGTTCACTCATAATATATTTTTAAAAAAGGGACACTGTCCCCTATTGTATATTAAACATAATATTTCTGTCCCAATCAAGCCAGTAATCAATTGCTTTTTCTCTCACACACTCCCAGTATTCCCTGGTCAGATTTCCATGTTCTGAAATACACTCCCCAATATCTTCCTTAACTATTTTCAGATATTCATCTTTAAGCTTAATAATTACTGTTCTGTCTTTATATGAGAAAAAAGCCATAGGTTTAACATCGCTCTCATCTGTGAGATAAATTAAACCATGCCCTAGCGTACCGCCGGTACTTACCTGTAATCCGTCATTCATACAGCTTATTGGCGGCTTTCTTCCTGCATAGCTGATAATGCTGATATCATCCAGTCCTATGTTAAAATACTCCCTGGCCCTTAATCCCATTTTAACGCCAACGATTGCATAAATCCCCAGATGGCCATGCAGCTCATTTGTTATCACTCCCAGCCTCCACTCCTGCAACCCGTATTTATAAATTATATCGTTCATCACTCTGGCGACATCCTCCCTGTACAATAAAGGATCTGCCGGAAATCCCTCAAAAACCTTGCTCTCAACAAATTTATCAACATTAAGGACATCTATAAATTGTTTTTTTATCCTTTTAATATCCAGAGGATTTATTTTTCTGATATCAGGCAATGCTTCAATACTATCAACTTTAAATGCCGATGGGGCCAACAAATATAAAGGCACCAAATCATCCCAGATATTCATGTATCCCTTATGAGAAATGCTTTTTAATTCATCCTGTTTGTGAACATAAACAATCTGCCTGGCATATATTGAGCTAATATCTGAGATACTATCCAGCAATACCGGATCAATTTCTAATCCTCCGGCGTCAGCGTTTGAAACCATATCAATACTTATCCCTGAATTAAATATGTAATTGGCTGATTGTTTATCAAACAAATAATTGGTGCCATTGAATATATCATTACTTCTGTTATACCATATTATTCTTTCAATATTTTCTTTTATGCTTTCTTCTCTTTGTATAGCACGTGCAATATTTGTAAGGCTGCCCAGACAAATAACAGTAACATGTTCTTCTTCATTACTTATTGTTTTAATCATAAAATCCACGGCAGATTGATAATCATTGCTTTTATCAAATGGTGGTTCATCAGTCCATGATATCCGATTATTCAATTCCCGCCACTCAGGAGGTGATTTTATTGTTTCTTCGCCCCTTGCTAAAGGTATACCTTCATGATGAAAACACTTTAAAAGAGATTCAACGCGTCTTTGCCCGTCAGCAGGATCCAGAGTGCCATCTGAGGTGGTAATGCCCAACACCTGAACTTTTGATGATGCCAGAAACAGCGTAATAGCTCTGAAATCATCAATAGCGCAGTCGGTGTCAATAATAACATAGTAATCAGGCTTGCCGGAATGAGCATATGCGTTGCAGACTAATACCAATAAAACAATAACTGTTAAAACAAATGCTTTTTTCATATGCACATTGATATTGTTAAATTGTTAAATTGTTAAATTGTTAAATTGTTAAATTGTTAAATTGCTAAATTGTATACCCTGTGAAATTCCGCAAGGTATGAAAATCTTCGATTTTATTTCGCAGGGATTATTGTTGTATGGTAAAAGCATTATATCGCTTAAATAAAAAATTACAGGGGCGCTGTCCCTTTTTCCATACGAATATTAATACCTGTCATGAAACTAATTCCCGGCATAGGATAATCATAATGTATCTGATACTTTTCATTAAGAATATTATCTACACTAAAGAATATATCGAGAAATTGGGACGCCCTGCAATTTATTTTCGCTCCCAGAACAGAATAACTTTTTTCGATGATATCAACTATACCATCCTGATTTTCATTATAAAGATTCCAAATATTCTGCAGCTTCAGGTTAAAAACAAATTTCTTTAAGCGGTAGTTAGCTGACATAAAAAGGTTGTGCTCAGGTGTAGCCAGCAGTTTTTCTTTCATATTGATATAAGTATAATTGGTTGAAAAAGCGAGACCGGAAGAAAGATTATACTTGCCGGCAAACTCAATGCCTATATTCTGAAACTCACCGGTATTTTTATATTGAGGAGGAGGTGGCGGAAAGGCGGGAACCTTTACAACCAGGTTATCACCTTTACATATAAAACCGGTTATTTCGGTACTTATTTTGTCTTTTAACCAGTCCTGTAGCCAGCTTAACTCGTAATTTATCATTTTTTCCGGTTTTAAATCTTCATTGGCCGGTGGAAAGAAATACAGCTCCCTGATTGACGGAGGCCTGTATCCTTTGGAAACGGACCCTTTAAAGCTTGTCAATTCCGTCAGGTGATATGAAAAGCCTGTTTGCGGTATAAACTCATTTCCGTAGTGTGAGTTTATTTCATACCGCAATCCGGCATTAATAATAAGATTTGTAAATAACGTCTGCTGAACAAAAGAGTACACAGCATCATTCGACATAGTTACCCATTTATTATTGGTTTCAGCTAATATGAACTGAGGGCCTGAAGGACCCGGAATAATATTTCCATCTTCATCACGTAAAACATTTATTATAGGAGACCCCTTCCCTCCGTAAATCATTCTGTCATAACCAACAGTAATCGTGTTACCATTAAAAACACTGATTCCCTGGTAAAACATAAGACCGTAGAGTTCGTCATTTGAATGCCAGCCATCAGAAATCTTATGTTCTCCGAAATTATAATACAGTTTAAGTGCACCTTTGAAAATATTATAATTATTTTCAATTGATAATGCTGTTTTACCTCTGAATATATCTATTTCATAACCTGCAATACCTGACTCAGGCCCCGGGTCTGAAGAGTTAAATTTTGCCAGTGATAAATCAGCTAAAATATTCCATTTGTTATTAATATTATAACCGGCTTTCATGTAGCCGTTTGTTATCCTGAAATCAGATGTATCTCTGTGGCCATCAGTTCTGTCATGGTTAAGGGACCCAAAAATACTGAAACCTTTCTTTTTAAAGCCAACCTTCCCCATATATTTTTGTGTATTAAATGATCCGTATAATACCCTGCCATTGAACTTAATCCCATCTGTGTTTTGTTTCTTTGTAATAATATTAATGACCCCTCCCATTGCATTGGAGCCGTATAATATTGACGCAGGGCCTCTTATTATTTCCACTTTTTCTATATCAGATGCCACATAAGCGTCAGGCAGGTGATGTCCCATCATTCCCATGAACTGGGGATGCCCGTCAATGAGCATAAGTACTTGTGTGGTTGGCGAACCTCCTAACCCGCGTATATTAATAAATCCTGCCGCCCCTGTGGATACGCCGTATCCTGTAATTCCCCTTTCGGTAACAAAAACACCGGGAACATTTTCGCTTATTACAGGCAATATCGAAGATTCATCACTCTGTTCTATTTCCTCACTTGTTATTACTGATACCGTCATCGGCACATTCTTCCTGGCTACCTCAACCTTTGTCCCTGTAACAACAACCTCTTCAAGTTTTATTGTATCTGACAGGTTCTGAGCATCGGTTAAGGATCTTACCAAAAAGACAACAACAATAAAATTTAGATACTTTTTCATTATAATAAAATATTTGTTATTTTCAGAGGGGACAGTCACCTTAATTTGTAATGCTTTGATAAACAAGCGCTTTTACAGGGCGCTGTCCCTTTTAATCTGTTCTTGTCATTACCAGCTTGCCATGCTGAACTCCTTTAAGTGCGATCAACTTGTCAGACAGTACCGTTAAATGCTTTGCCTTGCCTTTTACGGCAATTGTCTCCAGACACATATCATGGTTCAGGTGGACATGCTGTGATGATAAAATATTCTTATGATAGTCATGTTGAATACTATTGGATCTACTGGAAA